>WGGB01000019.1 GCA_015491935.1 Alteromonadaceae bacterium | reverse complement strand
TCTCGCCATTTTGGGTAACTAAAATAATCATAGGTTCCGGTATCAACAAACAAATCATTTTTATTTATACGTAACACAATGCCTAAAGCATCCGCATGACCATGAGCGGCAATAGCGGTATACCCTAATTCAGCACAGTCGAACAAAATACTCGCTTGATTTTGTTCTTGAATATTGCCCGCTTGTAAAAGGTAATAACCTGATACGCTAAACGGCATAGACTGTAGATTAATATTGTTTGTCTGTTGTTTATGCTTGCGTTCAATCCGTCCGTTAAACAACCAGAAAGCAGATTCACTTGGTTCAGGCAAAGGCGATAAAAAAACATCATCCGAAAACAAATAAGCTGATACATCACGTAATGCATTAATATTATGCACATGATCTCCCAAATCAAGTACATAACCATCATCTTGATCGCCTAACATAGGATAATCATTACCACCTTCAGCAATAAGCGCAATAAATTTAGCGATAGAATGTAACGTGGATGAATATGATAGCGTAAAAGGATCATGACTCCAGCGTCCAACTAGCATAGTAAATAAATAAAACTGGTACACAAAAAACTGGTAGCTAAAAGCGTGCTCTTTAGTACAACCATCAGCAAAGGTTTGTGCTTGAATTTCTCTTTCTAGTATTTGCTTACTTTTATCTCGCCATTGTGAAGCATCTACCATCATATTAAAGTAACATGAAGCAATATAAACACCAGCAGCTTCACCAACTAAATGATTATTAGCTGAAGTTCCTTGGGAGTATTTACTATTAACGTCACGACAATGAAGAAAAACACTTTGAAGTATTCTTTGTCTAATATTCCCAACAAATAATCCTGAATCTTTTATTAAATCAATAGCCCAAACCCAGTTAATTAATCGAATAGATAATTCTAAAGGACTACGCCAGTTCATACCTTTACCATAAGGATTTTTTTCAAGCCAAGAACTCAGTATTGCTATAACTCCTTTCGCATACTTTATTTCATCCGTGACCCTATAAGCTCTCGCTAGTACAACCAGTTGATGGTGCCTATTAGGTTCCCAAACCAATTTACAATCACCATTTTTATCAAAGTCACGATAGTTTATTGATAAAATATGCCCTAAACTCGAAAATATATTAGCAGAGTGATCTTTATGCCAGTTTATAGGTGTTTCTAAATGACACTCGTTTAAATCAAAATAGCTTAATTTATTTTCTAAAATTACATTAGCCTTTGCAATTAAAGCTTTTTTCCATAGCGGAGAAAAATCTGCAGTATTACCCTCAAAAACACTAAAACCTGCAATAAACTCTTTTTGTAAATCAACATCTTTTAGATACTTCACTTGAGGTACCAAATCAACCTGAACTCTAAAACGTTCAAACCAAGCATTAACTAATGATGTTATTCGCCAATAAATTTCTTTAAATGACATCATTTTAATTCGTTTAACATACCATGTTATAGACTGCATACTTTCCTTCTTAATTGTCACGGGTAATACCAATTTGATTAAATTTCTTCCCAACTCAGAGCTATGTTCGATGTTCAATAACAAGGCAAATTTGTTTAGATCTAGTCATTCTAAATCAAATAAATTTAACGCAGTTAGTGGGCATCGAGCAAGCTCCCAACGGGCGAGTTTAAAAGGCTTATATGCTACGTTATTGATTTTGACAAGGGAACAACCATTCTCTTCAATCAATGCCTTACCTCTAAGCCTTTTAATTCTCGCTGAGTGGGAAAGAACTTAATCAATTTGGTATAAAGTTAGCTTGTTGCAATAAATGTTCAACAAACAGACTTAACTCATAGAGCGCTTTTTTACGTTTTTCTGTATTATAATCAATAGCTACAGCAATGATAGAAGCGCCAGGTTTACCTTTAATTGCAGCCATAGCTTCATATACTTTTGCTTGCTTTTTATCTGTAACGTATTGTTTATTGATAAAATATAAATAAGCAATACTTCGCTCTCTCTCTGCTCCTCGTTGCAAAACTAACAAATTAACTTTATTTTTATTTTTTAAATTAAGTTCACTCTGTTTTATTTCTTGCCAACGTTTTTGATCATACAAAGAATTCTCTACATAAATAATTTCATTACCTTGACTTTGTTTTATATAATCAGCCACATAAACTTGAAAAATAACATTTTTAAATTGATAGTAATTAAATGTTTCGTGGCTAGCACCATGAAATATTGGGTGCCAGTTAGGACTCATTGATTGATTTTTAATAACCCATTGATATTGACTCAAGTTTGGCAAGTTATAATGATATTGTTTATCAAATCTAGTCGGTAAAAAATATTGAAGAAAAGTGAATGTGAATAAAAATATTAAAGCTAAAATGCTTTTTGTATATGATGTATTCGTTGATGTTTGTACTGGTTCTTGTTTTAAATCGGTTGTATTTTTATCTGTGTGTATTCCTGAAAAAAAACGATTTGAAATAAAAAATAATGGAAGTAAAAAAAGTAAGAAAAGATACCAACCAAACGTTAAATGATCTTGAACAATAAAATGCTGCATATGACTGTAACTACCGACAGCCACAATAATGATAATACGAACCCAATTTGCAACTAGCGCAAAAACAAGCGCGATAATTAAGAATTTAACACTAGATTTTAAAGATAATTGATTAAAAAAACTGACACCGACAGCTAAAAAAGCAGAAACTAAGAAAAACCCCAAACCAGAACAAGCCTGTTCAACATAAAATAGCCCACCAGGTGTAATTAAGCGGTAACCATCCCTTATAACATCAACTCCGACTAAATTAGCCCCATAATATCCAACAATAGTCGATATCTCCCTAAGAGGGTATTGCAATATATTCCATACAGGGAGTACTAATAACAACATTAATAAAGGTAAAGCGACAACTTTAAGTACCTTTATGCCATAAATACTGGCAATCGTAAAAACTAATACGAAAAATAAACTTAATAACTGTAATTGTTGAATGCTGGCAAGTGAACTTACCAATAAAAGCAATAAACTTGCGAATAAACCTAGAAGACCAAAGTTCGACGTTTGTTTAGGTGTTTGTTTTAAAACGTCCTTTTTGGTCCAACTAACATACAGCACCATAGCTAAACCTAAAAAACCATGGTTATAAGGTCCCACACTTAACCATTCAGTTGTAATAGCTTTAATTGCAGAAAAGTTTCCGCCAAAAACAAGTATCAAACTGAGCAAGAATACTATATGTAAATACGTAACATCCTGCTTACGCATTAATATCTCCTTATTTAATGAGGTTATATCTTTAACCTCTCAAATCAAAAAAGCATTTAAACCAATTGGAATACACCACTTAGTTAAAGATTTTTTTACTAAAACTTGAATTAACAATTAAATTGATAAAAATCATTTGTACGCTATTATTAAATAATAAAAATAACCAATTAAGCTTGGTATAACTAATGGGACTAGTCAAAACAATTATTATAAAATTAATATTTTTTTTGAAGATATATAATTTATTCCACTTTTTAGCTCGTTATCAAATAACTATCTTATATCTCCATGGTATTCAAACAGATAAACCATCGACATGGCAACCATTACGAGAGCAAACTACGCTCACAGAATTGTCTAATACTTTAACAAGTTTATCATCTCAATATACCTTTATCTCTTTAAACAAAGCTATACAAATTTTAAAAAAAGAAATTCCCCCTATTAAAAATGCATTAGTGATAACCCTTGATGATGGATATTTAAATAACATTACCTTGGGAGCCGCTTTATTCAAAAAGTTTACTATTACTCCGACAATTTTTGTTGCGACAGAACACACAAGTTGTAACAAACCCTTTTGGTTTGACCGCTTAGACTATGCATTACAACAAATAACGCAACCAGAGTTTACAGTTAAACTACAGAATAAACCCTTTACCTTTAACTGCCAAAATAGAGCGTTATTAAAAGAAACCTATCAACAATTTAGAACTAAAATAAAAAGAGAATTTACCAACGATGAAGTTATGCGCTCTTATTTAGATAAACTTTGCCATAAAATAGAAACGACAACAGGTAAAAGGCTAACAGACATAATAAGTCATGAGGAAAATGCTTGCTTAGCTAGTTGGCAACAATTAAAAGAGGCACAACAAAATAACAATTTTGAGATTGGTAGTCATACCGTAAATCATGCTAGATTAGCTTTATCCACTAAAGAAACAATAGAGTTTGAATTAGTAAAAGCAAAAGACACCATTGAAAAAAAACTTAATATACCCTGTTCAAATTTTTGCTACCCCGATAACAGTTATAATAATGAGAGCTTAGAGCAAGTAAAAAAATATTACTCGACCGCCTTAACTACAGATGTAGGCTTAAATAAAATTGGTGATAATTTATTAAGATTAAAAAGGTTCAATATTCCTACAGCTCACATTTCAGAAAAAGTATTATTTAAAATATCAGCCCTGCGTCAATTTATATCGCAGTAAACATTAGTTAATTAAGGTTATTAAAAGTTAATGAAAATTTGTATTGTTGCCAATTATGCCTATGGTGCGTTAACGGGCGAAGAGTCAGGTCACATTGGCGGCGTAGAAAGACAAACAGCCTTACTTAGCGAATGGTTATCCAAAAGAGGCCACAAAGTTACCGTTATTACTTGGGATGAAGGTGGCGCCCCCATAGAATACATCAACAAAATTAAAATTATAAAACTATGTAAGGTAAGTGACGGTTTACCTTTTTTGCGATTTTTCACCCCAAGGTGGACTTCCTTGATCTCCGCGTTAAAAACAGCGGATGCAGATATCTATTATCATAATTGTGCAGAATATATTACAGGTCAAGTATCATTATGGTGCCAACTTAATAAAAAACCCTTTATTTATACTATTGCCAGTGATGCAGATTGTGAAATTAACTTACCAAAGCTTAAAACTAAACGTGATCGTGTTTTATTTTTATATGGCCTACGTAATGCTAATGAAATAATTTGCCAAACCAATAAACAAAAACAAATGTTATTATCAAACCATAACCTTCCATCTAAAGTAATTGCCATGCCAGGAACTCCTGCGATAGGAACTCCAAACAAAGAACACCAGTTCAAAAAACAAAAAGTTATTTGGGTTGGAAGAATTCAGAGTGTTAAACGTTTAGAATGGCTTATTGATATTGCTCTGCAACTCCCTGAAGTAAATTTTGAAGTGGTAGGTCCCTATAACCACAACTATGAATATACAAGAGACTTACTTCCTAGAATTGACAAATTGAACAATGTAAAATTATTAGGGAAAATTGCAAGAAAAAACATGCCCGATGTTTACAAGAATGCAACTATACTTTTGAATACATCAATATATGAAGGTTTCCCAAATACTTACATTGAAGCATGGAATTACGGAGTTCCAACTGTTTGCTCAATAGACCCTGATAATGTAATAAATAATTTTAATTTGGGTTATTCATCAAAGGAACAATCTGATTTAACAAAAGCGATAAAAGACCTTTTAAGTAATAAAAACAAGTGGAAAAAATGTTCTTCTAATAGTATTAAATACAGCCAGACTCATCATTCTATTAATATGATTCAAGAAAAATTTGAAAAAGAATTTCTAGCTTTTTCATATACTATTAAAACCCAAAATTATTTTAACCTACAAAGTAAAAAATGGTCTAAATATTACAGTAATAAATCAAATTCAATTTCACATATAGATATACAGACAAGGGTTAACTATGCAACGAACTATTTACCAATACCATCAAGTAATAACAACATTCTTATAGATGTGGGTTGTGGTACTGGAAATGGTACAAATGCCTTTCATAACAAAATGCAATGTGTAGCATATGGCATTGACTTTGCTGAAGAAATGGTAATAGAGTCAAAACAAAACTATGGCAAAAATATTACTTTTCAAGTAGCTAATGCAACAAATTTGCCTTTTAATAATCAATTCGCTAGCCATCTAGTTTCCCTCGGCACATTAGAATATATTCCTCAGTATAAAGATGCATTAAATGAATTTTGCCGAGTATTAAAAAATAATGGTCAATTAATATTGTCGGTTCCCAACAAACATTCACTATTTAGAAAGTTAAGAGTTTTTGGCAAAAAAATAACGAGACCGATAAAAAAAATACGAAATAAAAAACAATACGAACAGGAGTATCACAAATTATGGACCCAAAAAAGATTATCTAAAGAATTAAATGATAGTGGCTTTTATATTATTGATATTACGTATTTTACTTATGGTTTCCTCAATCCTAAATTAGTTCATAATAAGGCTAATATAAAATTATGCTATTTTCTAAATAAGCATTTAGCCAAAACAAATATTTTGACAAAGTACCTTGCTCATTCAATCATTGTCTGTGCTAAAAAAATTGACTACTAAAAGTTAAATACCATGAAAAAAATTAACGCTTTAATTGTGATAAGTAATATGGAATTCGGTGGAGCACAAAGACAAATAGTTGAATTTGTGAATAACATAGATCAAAATGTTTTTGATATACATGTCTGCTCTTTATCTAGATATACTCCGCTTGCAGAACAATTTAATAATAATGTTCAGTTACATGTAATTCATAAAATGGCTAAATTTGATTTTTTGGTTGTATTTAAGCTTGCCAAATTAATACGAAAATATAAATTTGATATTATTCATAGCTATTTATTTGATGCCGAAATAGCAGCGCGTTTAGCTAGTAAAATGTCATTTACTAAAAATAAAGTAATAGGCTCTGAACGCAATGCGAATTACACATTAAAACCCATTCAAAAAAAGGCTTATCGCTTAACAAAAAATTGGGTTAACAAAATTATAGCAAACTCTCAAAGTGGTGCAGATTTTAATTCTGAGCAAACAGGTCAACCAAAGCATAAGTATAATGTGGTTTACAATGGGGTTGATACTAATAGATTTAAACCACGCGATAACTCACTTATTCGTAAAAAATTAGGTATAGGCACTAATTGTAAAGTGATAGGAATGTTTGCTAGCTTTAAACAACAAAAAAATCATCCTTTTCTAATAGAAGCATTAACACGAGTTAGAGCTAAAGGTATTCAATTTAAATTACTATTAGTTGGTGACATGCTTTATGGTGGTATGCATGGTTCAGATCAATACGCTAAAAACATAAAAAATCAAATAAATAATGCTACTTTTGCTAAAGACGTTATTTTTATCGGTAATAGAGATGATATAGAGTGTATTTATCCTGCTTGCGACTTTACCATTCTTCCTTCATTATTCGAAGGAACTCCCAATGTTGTATTAGAATCTATGGCTTGCGCCGTTCCTTGTATTGCTACAGATGTTTCTGATAATAATAAAATAATTACCCATGATTTTTCAGGTTTTATTGTAAAAGTAAATGATGTTGAATCTTTAAGTCACTATATAACCAAACTAATTAATCAACCCGAGCTATTAGATTTTATGGCTATAAATGCAAAAAAGACTATATTAAAGAATTTTTCATCTCAAAAATTAGCAGAAAATGTATGTAAAGTTTATAAAGAACAATATTCTGAACTACTTAATTTAACTGAGTACAAGGTGAAAAATAAAAAAATTGGTTTTTTTAAACTAGGAAGTTTTTCTCATACCAATGAGCAAGTTGAAAAACTATTAATCTCAAATTTTCCTGAATATGAAATTGAAGTGATCGATATCTGGAATGATCTATTAAATATAAAAAACCCTCTATTGTGGATTTATTGCGCAAAAGATTACTTGATTGGTTCAATTATGGGTAAATATTCTTTTCGTGATAGTGTTTATCGCACAAGCTATTTCTTTAATTTAGTAAAAGAAAAATCTGAAAAATTGATAAAACAGAAAAAATATTATTTTACCTTCCAAACACAGTCTTTTTTTGATATTAGTTGTAATGGAGTGAATAATTATGTATATACCGATCATGCACATCTTACAAACTTATATTATCCCGCATTTGATAAGAATAAACTATATCCTAAAAAATGGATAGAGCTTGAAAAAAGTATTTATAATAATGCAACATTCAATTTTACCATGAGCAATCATGTTTCTCGTTCAATTAACGAGCATTATAATTGTCCTAAAAATAAAATTAAAAATGTTTACGTGGGTAGTAATGCCAACGATTATGGTAATAATAGTGATAACACACGATATGAAAGTCAAAATATATTATTTGTAGGTGTCGCCTGGGAAAGAAAAGGGGGCCCACAATTAGTGGAAGCCTTCAAAAAAGTCATAAAAGTACAACCTAACGCCACTTTAACTATTGTTGGTTGTTCTCCTAAACTAAATATAAAAAATTGTACGGTTATTGGGCGTGTACCACTATCTGCAACATCACATTATTATGAGAGTGCTTCTATATTTTGCTTACCAACTAGACTAGAGCCCTTCGGGATAGTATTTATTGAAGCTCTAACCAATAAATTGCCCGTAGTTGCCTCCAATATAGGAGCAATCCCTGATTTCATCGAAGAAGGTGTTAATGGCTATACCGTTGATCCAGATGACATTCAATCATTAGCCGATGCATTAATTAACTTATTAAAATCACCCAGTAAATGTAAACGATTTGGTGAAGCAGGTCGTCAATTAATTAAGAGTCGTTACTCATGGAAAATGGCAGGTAAAAGGATTAAAGAAACCATTTTGTGAAAAACAGATGATATAGAAATCATGGGAAACGGGCAAAACGAAACCAATAAGTATATTATTTAGGCAAACAGTTTTGATCCAATTGATCGTGGCATATAATAGTCTTTTTCTGAAATAATTATAACTGAAACCACAATAAGTAAAGTATTTAGTGACTTAACAGGCGAGGCTGTAATCCTAACTGTGTAAATACCCTTTTAACAGACATTGATCAGAGCAAAATGAAAAAAATCTATTTAAATGTGCCCCCCCCCGTGTCAGAATAGTTGTCACCCCTAAAATCAAGCCTTTATTTTGTGCTTTTTATTCATTGAAATGGATCCGTTTTTTCCCATAAGGGATCGTTATCACACAACAGCTTGCGTAGTTGTTTGGCGATAATCGGCTCAATGTTTTTAGGTGAAGATGGCCACCCTTGAAACTTACCTTTAGATAAGCGTTTGGTCATCAGCCAAAAACCCGTGCCATCATACGATAATGCTCGCACCATGGTTTTATTGCGATTGATAAACATAAACACAGTGCCTGAGCGTGGGTTGACTGATAGTTTATGACGACCGCGACAGACAGCCGCTAAACCATCGATCCCCTGACGAAAATCTGCGGGTGCAATAGCGACCAATATATGGGTGTCGGCGGTAAGGTGGATCATGACTTCATTGCACCAATCAACGACATGATGAGGTGATTATCAACCACGCCAGATAAAGACATTTCATCCCCTTGAGCAAAGCGTAGCTCCACATTTAAAGGCGATTGAGTGATGGTGAAATAGGCAGGTGAACAAATAGCGGTATTTTATCGTAAGCGATCAATATAGGCCGTATTCCATCTCCGCCTAAATCATCTAAAGTAATACCATTACTGACGCAGTAAACCGCCAAAACCAACAATAAACTAGCCATTATCATCCAACAAAAAGAGGATAAACAAACAAGTTCATCCTCTCTTAACAATCCTGTATAATCCCCACCATATAAATCAGCATCAAAACAAGTTAAACCACTATGTCCGTTCAACAATTCGACCCGCAAGCACCTAAAAAAAACAGTAACTCAAATGAGAGCCAAACAACCACGTTAGACATTCCAGCTAAAATCATTGCGGAGCAAGCGCAAGCTGCAAGTAATGCTCAAATAGAGTCAGTTGATGTGTCAGGTGAAAGTCCAGTTCGCGCTGCAAAGATAGGCTTTTTAAGTCTCGGCTGTCCAAAGAACCTTGTTGATTCAGAACGCATTTTAACTCAACTTCGCACTGAAGGTTATGATGTAACTAATCGCTATGATGATGCTGAATTGGTGATAGTAAATACTTGTGGTTTTATCGACAGCGCAGTAAAAGAGTCTTTAGATACTATTGGTGAAGCATTAAGTGAAAATGGGAAGGTATTAGTGACAGGCTGTTTAGGCGCTAAAAAGGATGAAATTATTGAATTACATCCCAATGTTTTAGGTGTTACTGGCCCTCATGCTTATGATGAAGTATTGGCTCAAGTACACAAATATGTTACTAAACCTAAACATAATCCTTTTGTAGATTTAGTGCCAGAGCAAGGCGTTAAATTAACGCCTAAACATTATGCTTATTTAAAAATATCAGAGGGCTGCAACCACCGTTGTACCTTCTGTATTATTCCCTCGATGCGTGGCGATTTAGATTCTCGCCCTGTCGGTGATGTATTAGGCGAAGCAAAGCGTTTAGCTAATGCGGGTGTTAAAGAGTTATTGGTTATTTCGCAAGATACTTCAGCTTATGGTGTTGATGTAAAACATAAGCTAGATTTTTATGACGGTATGCCCGTTAAAACACATATGCAGCAGCTATGTGAAGAGTTAGCCAAGCAGGGTGTATGGGTACGTTTGCATTATGTTTACCCTTATCCTCACGTGGATAAAATTATTCCATTAATGGCTGAAGGTAAAATATTACCGTATTTAGACATTCCTTTTCAGCATGCCAATAAGCGTATATTAAAATTAATGAAGCGCCCTGGTAGTTCTGAACGCGTATTAGAGCGTATTGCTAAATGGCGTGAAATTTGTCCTGAGTTAGTCATTCGTTCAACGTTTATTGTGGGTTTTCCGGGGGAAACCGAAGAAGAATTTCAAGAGTTACTTGAGTTTTTAGAAGAAGCACAATTAGATCGTGTTGGTTGTTTTAAATACTCGCCCGTTGAAGGCGCTACGGCTAATGAATTACCCGATCATGTTTGTGATGAAATCATGGAAGATAGACTTCAGCGTTTTATGGCAGTACAAGCAAAAATAAGTAGTAAAAAACTACAAGCTCGTATTGGTCAAGAATATTTGATTTTAGTTGACGAAGTTAATGACCTTGGCATTGTTGGGCGCTCATACATGGACGCACCAGAAATTGATGGCAAAGTGTATTTGTCGGATGATTTTAATGCCCAGCCTGGTGATTTAATTTGGGTACAAATTATTCATGCTGATGAGCATGATGTTTGGGGTGTTCGCGTAGAAGATTAGCTTTTAGATTAATTTTTAGTGGTGATATTTTAAATATTAAAAGCTCTCAGAGTTGATTGACAGATCAGGCTATTGAGCTAAAAGATAAAAATTTTGTTCATGTATAATTGTTAAATAAGAGTCAGTTATATTGAAAAGGTTCATTTTTTTGAAATATATTTGTAGCATCATTATTTTTTATAATGCTAAGTAAAACATATCTAATATTGACCTGGTAATGTCTATTGCGTTAGTTTAAACACTTGTTTAAACTGTGTGTTTGATTGTTGTTGGGCTTGTCTTATGAGTACAAAAAATAAAATACTAGATGCCGCAGAAAAGCTTTTTGCTGATAAAGGCTTTAATGGTACTTCGTTGCGTGAAATAACAAGTTTAGCTGAAGTAAATTTAGCCGCCGTTAATTACCATTTTGGCTCTAAAAAAGAATTAATTAAAGCTGTTATGTCACGTTATATGGATGAGTTATCACCACGATTAGAATCTGCTTTAGTTAACATTTGTCAATCGACTGCTCAGCCTAGTTTAACTGAAGTGTTTTCTGCTTTTGTAGAGCCGTTATTAGCTTTAAATGATTTTCAAGAACACGGAACAACTAATTTTTTACAATTATTAGGACGTGGTTATACTGATTCTCAAGGTTTTTTGCGTTGGTTTTTAACCACAAGTTATCCAAATGTGATTGATAATTTTGTTGAAGCTGTACATAAAGCTTATCCAGAATTAAGTGCAGAGGATATGTTTTGGCGCTTACATTTTACTATGGGCACTATAGTTTTTACGATGTCGTCAAGTGATGCGTTAATGGATATTGCGCGTAATGATTTTAGTAATGATATTGATATTGGAGGAGTGATCAGACAGGTTATTCCTTATGTTGCGGCAGGTGTTGCGGCTCCTGTTTAATCATTGTTTTATAAATTATAATATTGAGCCATAACCAATATGGCTCAACTTATCTTATACTGAATTATTAACCTTTCAACTAAAACATTTTGGTGTGAATTAAACGAGCGGTTAAAATTATAATAAATGCTGCTGCATATAAGCCATACACGACAATCATCCATTGTGGCATACTATAACCTAAAAAATCCCAACTGATCTTGCCACAATCACCTGTCGCTTTGAATAAAGCAGGTATCCATTCGTGCAAGGGTGCCCAGCTTGGAAAGTTTGGAGTAAATTCACAACTAAAAAATAAAGAAAAAGACTCCGATTGTATATCCACATGCTCATTGGCAATAATTAGCCCCCATATACTTCCGACACCCCATAAAGCATAAGCGGCTATTCTTGCTAATACAAAGTTATGACCAACACTGCCAATAATTCCCGCAAAGAAAATAGCCCAAATAGCGACACGTTGATATATGCACATAATACAAGGTGCTAACCCCATACCATATTGAAAATATAAAGCAGAAAGTTCTAATAATAATGCTGATAAAGCAAGTAGCTGCCAAGGGCGAGATTGTTGTGTTAAATCACTTAAAAATTTCACAAAATTTCCTAACGTAATAACGAATTATAAAAAGAAAAGCCTATAAAACTATAGGCTTTTAACAATAACTTAATTTACCTAATAATACCTTATTAAGGCGCTGTGATCATGTGGCTATTAAGTAATAAATGTACCCAAATACTAGCGGCGTATCCTAATGCTATTACTGGTGTCCATTTTAAGTGGCTAAAAAAGGTATAATAACCACGTGCTTGTCCCATTAAAGCAACGCCAGCAGCAGAGCCTATAGATAATAAACTACCGCCAACTCCCGCGGTTAAAGTCACTAATAACCATTGATAATGAGGCATTTCAGGATTCATCGTCAGTACAGCAAACATTACCGGGATATTATCAACAATTGCAGATAACACTCCTACAAGTGTATTGGCGGTGGTGGCACCTAATTGACCATAAATATATTCAGACGTTATGCCTAAATAGCCAATAAAGCCTAAACCGCCTACCGCCATAATCACACCATAGAAAAAGAATAGAGTGTCCCATTCTGCTTTTGCCACTTTGTCAAAAATGTCAAAGGAATGATTCGTAGGGTCAGCAAGTTCTTCATCATGTCCAATAAGGTTTGTGCTTGGTGAATCTGATTCATCAATCTCTCCTTTACCTGACTGGCGCAGGTAATAACCAAAAAATTTTAAGTAGGCTAAACCAAACATCATGCCAAATACAGGGGCTAAGTGTAAAAAGTTATGAAAAGAAACAGCAGTAACAATGGTTAAAATAAATAATAAAACAATGATCAATCCGCCTTTCTTTATTGGCGTTTTTTCACCAGTGTTTGTATCGGGTTGTCCTGAAGGTATAGCAAATTGCATAATGAGTGCCGGAACGACAAAATTAACTACCGATGGAATAAATAAATGGAAAAATTCATTAAATTGAACAATACCTTTTTGCCAAACCATTAACGTCGTAATATCGCCAAAAGGACTAAATGCGCCCCCCGCATTGGCTCCAACAACAATATTAATACAACTTAAGGCAACAAACTTAGGTTGATTTTTACCTACAGCTAACACGACGGCACACATAATTAATGCGGTGGTTAAATTGTCGGCAACAGGAGAAATAAAGAAAGCCAATATACCCGTTAACCAAAAAAGGCTCTTATAACTAAAACCTTTGGCGACTAACCAGTCACGTAATGCTTCAAATACATTGCGTTCTAACATGGCATTTATGTAAGTCATAGCGACTAATAAAAAGAAGAAAAGCTCTGCATATTCAAGGAAATTATGCTTAATTGCTACTCCTGCAGCATGTGGCATACCATGAGCATTGTAATAAATCGCAATACAAATCCATATAACCCCTGCGGCTAATAATACGGGTTTAGATTTCCTTAAGTGTAATTGCTCTTCTAAAATAACAAGAGAATAAGCAACAACAAAAATAATTAATGCTGTATAGCCAACCCAATTTTCAGTTAAGTCAATGGCTTGATGAGCCAATTCCGTAGCAAATACCATACTGGGAAACAGTAAGGTAAATAATACCAACAATATTGTTTTCATGTTCTTCCCGTTGTAATCGTGTTTTTATAATTTTAGTTATTTTCATTCTAGCAAAACTTATACAAATTAACATAGTAAAGCTACTGAATTTATTGATTTATATTTACTCGATAGAAATTGTGATTGTTTTTATTTATCTATTACTGCATTTGTTTTAAAAGTTAGCTGCCGTTGTTAATTATATGTTTTATAAATGTCATGGTGGTTAATTTGAATGGTTATCATATCAGGGTAATCGCATTAAAATATTTGTAGTACTTTTAGTAGGTAATCGCTATCCCAACCAGCCATTTGTCGCTTTATTTTAATGCCCACTTTGTGTTCAGTTTCTGATTTAAGTAAATTTAACGATATATGTCGTAATATCGCCATGTTTTGATCTGC
>WGGB01000018.1 GCA_015491935.1 Alteromonadaceae bacterium | reverse complement strand
TTGGAGAAAACAGAGGATAAAAATATGGTTTAATTTAAACTGTTATTATTTACATGCTCTATTTTTGAACACATTTAAAATTAACAATAACCTCAAAGCCTGAATTTTTTATATTATTCATTTTGATACTTGCTCCTAACTTATCTGTAATATTTTTTACAATAGACAAACCCAGCCCTGTTCCTATTTTATTAGTTCCTAAACAGCGGTAAAACGGTAAAAAAACTAGTGGTATTTCTTCTTTGGCAATACCAGAGCCAGAGTCTAAAATACTAATACTTACTTGCCCTACTGTTTGTTTAACCTTGATATATATAACACCATCATCATCAGAATATTTAATTGCATTATCAATTAAATTTTTAAAAAGGAGGATTAATTCATGCTCGTCTGCTTGAATAAAAAGCGTATCAGCATTTAACGAGTCAATAGCGACATTAATCTCAAGCTGTTTTTTTTCAGCCAATGGCATTAACTCTTCGAGTACTGTTTTTAATGTTTGCATTAAAGGTACATTAACGGTATTTTTTTTATCATTAGCTTGTACTTTAGCTAAAGTAAGCAGTTGTGACACTAATTCTCTATTTCGGTTAATACCAGAACGCAGTGTTTTAAGTTGTTCTTTTGCCTCACTCGACATGGTTAAACTGTTTAGCCGTTCAGCTTGTAAAGATAAGGCGGTTAATGGCGAGCGTAATTCATGAGCTGCTTCAGCAATAAAGCGCTGCTGCATTAATATATACTCAGATATTCTGTTCAACAATTGATTAATTGATATCACAAAAGGATGAAATTCTTTCGGTAAATCAAGCAATGAAATCAAAGCAAAATCATCATATTTACTTTGATCAATAAGTAAGCTGGTTTGTTTTATGGGATGAAATAAATAAACAATATACTGACGAAGTAATAATATAATCAATGGTACTAACAAAAGAATAGGGATAAAAGCACGTAAAGCATTATCAACCACAAATTCATCTCTTTCAATAGTGCTTTGTGCCACTACCAAACGTTCGCCAGTAGACATTTTTTTTATTGCTACTCGGTAATCACTAATATCACCAACAATGGTATGTAGGCCATTTGACAGTTTTTTGGGTACTCGAAATAGTACAGACCCAGCAACATTAACGTTATATTGATAAGGGAGCAAATTAACTATATATAAATTGGTCTCTGCTTCATCGTTTACGGCAAAAACTTTGGATATGCTATCAATGTTTACTACATTACTATTTTGATTAATATGTAATATTTGCATTAGATAATTATCTTGCCACTCTTGAGCATCAAGCTTGATAGTATAAAAATTGTAACCACCTGAAAGCAAACCTATAAATATAATTAACAAAGACAAAGCAATTGATAATCGATGCTGAATTGAATAAATTACTGCTTTTTTTGTACCATCCATCCTAAACCTCGAACATTAATCACACGCTCTTTTCCTATTTTTTTTCGCAAAGAATAAATAATAAATTCAATAGCATTACTTTCTACCTCTTCTCCCCAACTATAAATTTTATCTTCTAATTCATTGCGCGATAAAATAGCACCTGGGCGAGTTAACAATGCTTGTAATAGCATATACTCTCGTGATGGCAATATTAGTGATTCTACTAGGGGCAGTGAAACTTCATGACTAACTGGATCAAGCGTGATAACACCATTCGTTAATACGGGTTGTGCCGAGCCATTTTTACGACGTAACACCGCGCGAATACGTGCCAGTAATTCAGTTAAATCAAAGGGCTTTAATAAGTAATCGTCAGCCCCTAAATCTAAACCAATAATACGTTCGTTTAAGCTGTCACGCGCAGTAACTATAATAACGGGAGTTTCACTTTTTTTACGGATAGCCTTAAGTACGGCTAAACCATCTACTTTGGGCAAGGTCAAATCAAGTAAAACTAAGTCATATTGCTGGCAAGAAAATGCTGTTAAGGCTGATTTGCCATCACTTACTTCATCAACCGCATAATCGGCATCTTTAAGTGATAAAGTGATGGCATTAGAGATCATTATGTCATCTTCAACTAATAATATTCTCATAAAGTATTAAATAAACCTTATTTTTTGTTTACAGATAAAAGTGATATTAATCGTCTGATTCTTCCTTTTCAGGTTTTTCACCGTCTGACTCTTCATCTTCAATATCTCCTGTTGCTAGCACTTTAAAAGCAACTCTTTTGCCATCAATCGTACCTTCTATCGCGGTATAAAATTGTTGTACTGACTCAATTTCATCAATTTTTAATTTAGGGTAATCGTGTTTAATTGCGGCTAAAGCACTGGTTGATAATTTACTTAAAGTAGTACCTTGTTCTATTTCTATAATATCGCCATTTGTCGCTAAAGTAATATCTTTATTTATACCGTTCGTGCTACTTTCTATTTCGTATTTTACCGCTTCTTCATCATAAATACGCTCAACTTTATTTACATTATTTAGCATAACCTCTTTTAACACTGACTTTTGTACAACGGACGGTAATTGATTAAATTTTATTTCTTTTGCATCTTCTGCATATACATTGTATGAAAGTATTGCCATGCCTGATAGTAATAACGCTGTTATTGTATTTTTTTTCATAATATTTTCCTAATATTGTAACTAAAGTTAACCATTATTGGTTGGTGGTAAAATTAAAACTGTGTATTTAACTGTAAGCCAGCACCGCCAGCGTAAGCATAAGGTGTTACAGAAAAGGCATGATATTTTTTTGTAAAAAAGTAGCTACTAATAATACCAATTGCAGCTCCTGCCACAACATCTCGTGTATAATGCTGATTTGAATGCACGCGACTATAACCAACATAAGTTGCTGCTACATAAGCAGGTATTGAATATTTCCAGCCATAGCGATAATGAATAAAAGAGGCACCCATAAAAGATGCAGAGGTATGCCCTGATGGAAAAGATTCACAACAACTTCCACTAGGTCTACGTTCATGCGTTAATTTTTTTAACGTTAGAGTTGTTAATTGTGAAGCGGCAAAAGCTTTTAAAAATTCTTTACTCCCAGTAAAATCATCTTCAAAAACTAACGTACTACCAAGACTAAGTAAAGGGATAGCAATTTGTAGTATATCACCATTTTTTTGCACATTACCTTTTGCGGCAAATGCTTGTGTAGACATGGTGCAGGCAAATAATAAAAACGCTATTGCGCTGCTATTTTTTAATAAATCAAATGAAATACGCATAATAAAAATATCTACTGTTTGTAAATTATGCGGTTAATTTATCAAATAAAACTTAGTTATAACTTAGCTAAGTTATAACTAACATTAATTGATGACAGGTGGCTTTCTGTGGGGTGACTTTATAGAAATATTAGTACAAAACATTAACTTTGTAACATTTTCAACAACAGCTTTAAAACAACATGATCATTTCATCTCGTATAGCTACTACAATAAAACGACCTAAATAGTAAAATTACACGACAACATCATTGCATATCACCACTTATTATGTTTTAGCGTAATTATTTAACTGTTTTTTAATGTTACTGACTTTAGTTTAATACTTACACTACCTAAATAATCAACTTTGCCTTTGAGTTGTAAAATAACGCGAGTATCTAAATCGACATAAAGATCAATATCCCCTTTGTAACCGAGAAAACTGAAGCTTTTTTTATTTTGTTGCACTTTGTTATGCTTATTGTTACTTTTCATATCAGATTTACTAATGTAACGCATGGCGCTCAATCGTATTCTTAACGTTTTTTCCTTGCCTTTTATTCTTTTCTTAGTATTACCAACGTAACGATAATATTTGGTTTTTATCGACTTATAGTCTTGAGCGACAAAATTTAATTGAGTAATACCATTTTTATCATACACATAACTAGTATATTTATCGCCAGGTTTTGACATCTTCGATGTAGCAATAATATAAAAAATCGCTTCTGCTTCAGTTATCAAAAGCTCTTGTTGTACTGAGTTAAGCTGGAAATTGTTAATACTAGTATCAGTCCAGTTTTTAAACCCCAAATGTTTTTCGTTTTTTTTTAATGGGCGCTTTTTTATGGAGTTTATAATGCCATTAAGGTAATTTATTTGATGATAATAATTTTTTCTTCCCGTCATCAAAGATGTCCGTTGAATAGCGGAGCCACTGTTATTCATGATCAAATCTATAGCGGAATGTGTACCTAACAAATCTGTTTGCATAGTAATTTGGTGATTTAACGTGCTAACAGGCCATTCTTTTGCTGTTGTTTTATCTATATTTAATTGCTGGTTAGCCTGCTCGCTTGTCAGCGTTTGATAACTAACGTTGGCTTTTAAACTAATAAATAGTAGTGATGCTTTATATTGTAGATTTGTCCACAACACTTTATTTGTATTTAGCTTATTTTTAACATTTTCATCTTCAATACGGGGAGCACTAGCAGAGTTAGCATGGGCTGATAATGCAAGTGTTAATGGTAAAGTTAAAAACAACAATATTAATGTGATGTGCTTTAGAAATATATTTTTTGATAGCATTTTTTGTTCGTTACCCATTGTTATTTATTAAAATACGACAGCATATTTTAACGTTAATTCACTTAAAAACGGTAAATTAATGATATATTTATTAATAATAGTTAATTATTCCTAAGATTTAGCTAAGTTTGCTAAGTTAGAATAATATAATGATATTATTACTGTTTTAATCAGCGTATATTATTTCTCGCATGTAAACCATGTAGCAATAAAAAAAATAAAATTAAATATGATGACAATTAATCAAAAAAGCAACAAAAACACTCCCCTGTTTTTAATTATAATAACCCTTGTTCTATGTACTTGGGGGCAGTTCGACCATGGAGAATGGTCACCTGATGAACCGCGAGTTGTGGCCATATCTCTTGAAATGAGTAAAACGGATCAGTGGATTATTCCTCATTTGGCAGGACAGCCCTTTATCGAGAAACCACCATTGTATTTTGCAATGGCAGCGGCTGCTATAAAAACGTTAAGTTTTTTACAGCCAGTTTTTGCGGTACGTGTGGTAAACATCTTACTCGCATTATTAACGCTGTACTTTACGTATTTGTTGACACGAAACATGACTGATAAGCGAAGTGCGCTATTATCAGTTATTTTACTTGGCACAATGGAAGGCTTTGTCACAAATTTTCATTGGAGTCGAGTTGATAACTTACTTATTTTATCTCTCATTGCCAGTAGTTGGGCTTTTTATGTCGGTTTTTTTAGTTCCCAGCGGCGATACATTTTATTAGCGGGTTTTTTTACGGGTATTGGTTTTTTAAGCAAAGGCATTATCGCCTTAATAATGATAGGTGCTATATGGCTAGCACTTACGGTAACATTGTGGCTAATAACCAAAAAATTTATCAGTCATTCAGAGCAGCTAAATAATAACATCACGCCCTCAAAAAATAATATTGGTTTTAAACTTTTACCGTTTATTAAATGGAATTTAGCCGCATTTATCGTATTTTGTGTCGTTGCTGGAAGTTGGGTTGTTTTACTGAGGATCACCGGTACTGAAGCTATTTGGCACGAATGGTTTTGGGTTAACCATGTCGGTCGATTTATGGGAACAACGCCTAAGTTGGGGCATTTACATCCGCATCAACCACTTTATTATGTCAAAGCAATCGCTGAATATTCGCTACCGTGGTTGCCTTTGTTTGTCTTATGGTTTGGTAAAGTTACGGTTAATATCTTTAAAAAAGAAAATCTTACGACTAATAATATCTTTTTGTTTTTGGCACTAGTCCTTAATATAAGTTTGTTAACTATTTCAGAAACCAAGCGAGGGCTCTATTTATTTCCGTTACTGCCGCTTATCGCTATTGCAACTGTGAGTGTTTTATCTGAATTAGAGAAAAAGTGGTTTGTTATTTATAGCTATGTTTGGCGTACATTTTGTGTAGTGGTTATTATGGCGTTGCTAACGCTACCTTTTTATAGTGAGCTTTTAGCCAATAAATTACCAACAATATTGCTAACGTATTTTAGTCATTTTAATTGGTACTATGCATTAGTGGTAGCTTTAATTATAGGTAGCTTTTGGTGGCAAAAACAAAAAAAATTCACCCAATTTGAAAGTATAGCACTAGTAACATTATTGTTTTATATAAGTTTTTTTACCTTATTAAATCCATCCATTGATATAATAAAATCAAAGCGCGAGCAAACTAGTCACTTACTATCAAAAATACCCCTTAATAAACGTGCTCACATCGCTAGTTTTGGTTTTAGTGAAACAAATCAAGCCATGTTTTTTATAATGGACAATTGGTCAATTCCTAAATTAGATAATATTGAACAAGTTGCTGATATTTTGAAAGGTAAAAGTCAGTATGACTCAGTGATTGTGTTGCACAAAGGAGCTTTAAAAACACTTTTTAAGAACTATTCAGGAAGAAAACCCTTGTATAAAATATTAGCCGTTCAACAACCTGATCTCATTAAAAGTAATGAACATTTTGTATGGCTTAGTAAATATTAAGTTAATATTATTTGTGGTACTTATTCCGCTTGAAGGTGAAGATTTCACCTTCAAGTAAAATGAGTATAAATAACAGTTGAGAAAATTATGAGTACACCTTTTTTACCTTTATGCCGCCCTGCCATTATAGAGGAAGACATTCAGGCTGTTGCCGACGTGTTACGCTCTGGATGGATCACCACGGGGCCTAAAAATGCACAATTAGAACAAAAAATAATGGATCACACTGGTGCAAAACATGCTGTGGCCTTGTCAAGTGCCACCGCGGGTATGCATTTATTGTTATATGCAATGGGGATTGGCGCTGGGGATGAAGTGATCACACCATCGATGACTTGGGTTTCAACAGTTAATTTAATTACCTTAATGGGAGCAAAACCTGTTTTTGTGGATGTTAATGTCAACACATTAATGACTACTGCTGAACTTATAGAACCTCTTATCACTGATAAAACTAAATTAATCATTCCGGTTCATTATGCTGGTGCTGCTTTAGATCTCGATGCTATTTACGCTTTAGGTGAACGCTATAATATTCCTGTAGTCGAAGATGCTGCACATGCGTTAGGTGCCGAGTATCAAGATGTTCCCGTAGGACGACAAGGTACCTGTATTTTTTCATTACATGCGATTAAAAATATTACCAGTGCCGAAGGCGGCATTTTTACCACAGACAATGCTCAATTAGCTGAACGCATTAGACGCTTAAAATTTCATGGTTTGGCTGTTGATACTTTTGATCGTGAAACTCAAGGTCGAGCGCCACAAGCAGAAGTTGCTGAGCCAGGGTTTAAATATAATATGCCTGACATTTGTGCTGTATTAGCATTAGGACAAATGTCTCGCATTGCTGAAATAACCCAAAAACGTACCGAGTTAGCGTTATACTACCGTGAGCAACTCGCTGAAATTGAAGGTATTACGCCATTATCTGTACCCAGTTATCAGCACAAGCATTGTTGGCATTTACTTATAATACGAGTAGATGCTACGGTTTTCGGTATTGATCGCAACGAAGTTATAGAGCTTTTTAAGACTAAAGGGATCGGTGCAGGCATTCATTTTAAGGCGTGTCATACGCAAAAGTATTATCGTGAGCATTATATTGAAAAATTTGGTAAAATATTGTCTTTAAAAAATACTGAAAAAAATAGTGAACAAATTTGTTCGCTACCTTTGTTCCCTGATATGTCTGTTAACGACGTAAATCGCGTTGTTAATACACTTAAAAATTTATCTGGAAAAAATAAATGAAGCATACCCAAGATATAAATTTTGTTTCCATCGTTATTCCTGTTTATAACGAAGAAGCAAGCTTGCCTGAGTTACTGAGTCGAACGATTAAAGCTGCGGATAGTTTAGATAAAGATTATGAAATTGTTTTAGTGGATGATGGTAGTCGAGATAATAGTGCTGATTTAATTGAGGCAGCATCGCTTGAAAAAAATAGCCATGTTGTTGGTATTATACTAAATCGCAATTATGGACAACACAATGCCATAATGGCGGGCTTTCAACATGTACGTGGCGATTTAATTATTACGCTAGATGCCGATTTGCAAAATCCCCCTGAAGAAATTCCCAATTTAGTGACTAAAGCCGAAGAAGGTTATGACTCTGTTGGCACAGTACGAATTAATCGCCAAGACAGTGCATTACGAAGATACCCCTCAAAGCTTATTAATAAATTAGTTAAACGTTCTACCGGTATCGAAATGAATGATTATGGTTGTATGTTGCGAGCTTATCGACGTCATGTGGTTGATGCTATGTTAGATTGCCATGAACGCAGTACTTTTATTCCTATTTTAGCCAATGGCTTTGCTCGCCATACCGTTGAAATAGATGTAGAGCACAATGAACGTTCTGAAGGCGAATCTAAATACGATTTTATGCATTTAATAAGCTTAATGTTTGATTTATTAACTAGTATGACCACCGCACCTTTACGTTTATTAAGTATTGTCGGGGCTGGTATTGCAACATTAGGAACGCTTTTTGGTTTGTTTTTATTTGTTATGCGTCTTATTCAAGGTGCAGAATGGGGCGGTAATGGTGTATTTCCATTATTTGCTATCTTATTTGTTTTTGTCGGGGCACAGTTTGTTGGATTAGGATTATTAGGCGAATATATCGGCCGTATTTATTCTGATGTAAGAGCAAGACCACGATATTTTGTACAGGACGTACTTATTGGTGAAGCGACTAAAAGTGCCCGTTCATCAAATGAGTCAAAAGTGTAGTACTTTTAAATTTAATTTTTTGAGGATTTTCTATGAAAACAATTGTATTTGCCTATCATAATATCGGCTGTGCAGCGATCCGTAGTTTACTGGATGCGGGAGTAACTATTTCTGCAGTTTTTACCCATATAGACGACAGTAACGAAAATGTATTTTTTGAATCGGTGGCTAAATTAGCTGCTAGCCATAACATACCTGTTTTTGCACCAGAGGATGTTAATCATCCAATTTGGGTAGATAAAATTAAAGAATTAAAGCCTGATGCTTTATTTTCATTTTATTATCGCAATATGATCAGCCAAGAAATTTTAGATATTGCTCCTAAAGGTGGTTTTAATCTTCATGGGTCATTATTACCTGCTTATCGTGGTAGAGCGCCAATAAATTGGGTGTTAGTCAATGGCGAAACAGAAACAGGTATGACATTACATACCATGGAAGCAACCCCTGATTCTGGCGATATTGTTGCACAACAAGTGATTTCTATTTCAGATGAAGATACTGCTGTCACATTACACCAACGTATGACCGAAGCGGCACAGCAGCTTTTAACCAATACATTGCCTGATGTTATCAACGACAATCTTAAATTGACTGCGCAAGATTTAACTAAATCGAGTTACTTTGGTCGTCGCACGCCTGCCGATGGTGAAGTGAAATGGAGTCAAAGCTCACGTCAAATTTTTAACTTAGTGCGTGCGGTTACAGAACCTTTTCCTGGTGCTTTTTCATTTTTAGGTGAACGTAAAGTTACCTTTTGGCAGAGTAAAGCCCATCTAGAAACCGCTGAGGTAAAACCCGGTACTATTATATCAACTAAGCCATTAATGATCGCTTGTGCTCAAGGCACGTTAGAAATAATAACAGGACAAACCGACACTGGTTTGTTTTTAAGTGGTGAACAATTGGCGAGTGAATTACATTTGTTTGCTGGTATGCGTTTTGGTCTACAAGCTAGTGCTGTAATTGCTGCGACTAAACGTAAAAAAGTATTAATTTTAGGGGCGAACGGTTTTATTGGTAATCACTTAACTAAGCGTTTATTAGATGATGGCAAGTACGATGTTTATGCAATGGATATGGGATCACATCAAATAGAACAATATTTGTCTCATCCAAATTTTAATTTTGTTGAAGGCGATATTACGATTCATAACGAATGGATCCAATATCATATTAAAAAATGCGATATTATTTTACCTTTAGTAGCTATTGCAACGCCTATTGAATATACGCGTAATCCATTGCGTGTGTTTGAATTAGATTTTGAAGAAAATTTAAAAATTGTTCGTGAATGTGTAAAATATAATAAACGTATTTTATTTCCGTCAACTTCAGAAGTTTACGGTATGTGTACTGATGATGAATTTGATGAAGACAATTCACCGCTAATTACGGGGCCAATAAACCGTCAACGTTGGATTTACTCTACCTCAAAACAATTGCTTGACCGTGTTATTTGGGCGTATGGCTCAAAAGATCAATTGCAATTTACTCTATTTCGTCCTTTTAACTGGATGGGGCCTCGTTTAGATAGTTTGAATTCTGCACGGATTGGTTCAAGTCGCGCTATTACCCAACTTATTTTAAATTTGGTTGAAGGTACGCCTATCCGTTTGATTGATGGTGGAGAACAAAAACGTTGCTTTACCGATATTGAAGAAGCGATTGAAGCTTTATTTAGAGTGGTAGAGAATAAAGAGGGTTTGTGTAATGGTCAAATTATTAATATTGGTAATCCAAAAAACGAAGCGAGTATAAAAGAACTAGCTGAAATATTAGTTAAGAAATTTGAAAATCATCCATTACGCGAACAATTCCCGCCTTTTGCAGGCTATCAAGTTATTGAAAGTAAAGCTGTTTATGGTGACGGTTATCAAGATGTTCAGCACCGTTTACCTAGCATCAAAAACGCCAAGCGCTTTTTAGACTGGGAACCAAAATTAAGCATTGAACATACCATTGAAACCACGTTAGATTTCTTCTTAAAATCAGCAATTGATGAAAGAAAGTGAGTAAATAATTGACTATTAAAGTTGGCCTTAGGGTTGATGTTGATACGTTTAGAGGCACTCAATTAGGGGTGCCTCAATTAATAGATATTTTCCAACGTCATCAAATTCAGGCAAGTTTCTTTTTTACAGTGGGTCCCGATAATATGGGGCGTCATTTATGGCGTTTACTACGCCCTGCCTTTTTGAAAAAAATGTTGCGCTCAAAAGCCGCTAGTTTGTACGGATGGGATATTTTGATCCGTGGTACGCTTTGGTCAGGGCCAGTTATTGGTAAAAAATTAACGCATATTATCAAACAAACAGATCAAGCAGGTCATGAAATTGGTTTGCATGCGTGGGATCACCATAAATGGCAAATGAAAACAGAAAGTATGTCGAGTACTGAGCTTTATAGTGAAATTAATAAAGGTTACCAACTTCTTAACAAAATTTTAGGGCGTGATATCCATTGTAGTGCTGTGGCTGGTTGGCGTTGCACAGAAGAAATTCTAATTCAAAAACAACGGTTTAATTTTCTCTATAACAGTGATTGTCGTGGTAAAAGTATTTTTGTCCCTCATAAGGGTATGTCACCACAAATCCCTGTCACCTTACCTACTTATGATGAACTTATTGGTCAAAATGGTATTGATAACACCTCCTATAACGATACTTTATTGGAGATGATAAAGCCTGACCAATTAAATGTGTACACTATACATGCAGAGGTAGAAGGTATTGTTTGCGCAGAAATTTTTGAAGACCTCATTATTAAAGCAAAACAACAAGATATAGAGTTTGTTCCATTAATTTCTTTGCTAGATAAAACGGATATTCAATGGCCAGTCGATAAAATTGTAAATGTTGGCAACAAGGGGCGAGAAGGATGGTTAACTCATCAAGCGTCATCGTTGTAAGTAACTTTAACAAACATAATGTGCCACTTTGTTAACGTTTTAGTTCGGTTATTCTTTTGTTTTATAGTGAGAAATAATGAAAAAAATCAGTCTTAAATTATCGGTTTTAGTACCCTTTTTTTTTATATTAGTATATATCTTACCATTAGGTGTTCGTGATTTATGGTCGCCAGATGAGCTAAGGTATGCCGAAATAGCTCGTGAAATGGTACAAACTAATAATTGGGTTGAACCGCAATTTAATCATTTACGATATTTTGAAAAGCCAATCATGGGACATTGGCTTAATGCAGCGGCACAAATAGTTTTTGGTGAAAATAATTTCTCTGCACGTATATCTTCAGCCTTAAGTAGCCTTGGTGTCGCTTATTGTCTTTTTGTACTGGTAGCAAAATTTGCTAGTAGAAAACAAGCTTGGCTTAGCATAGCTATTTATCTTAGTTCTTTTATGGTGTTGGTCTTGGGTAGTTATAATACCTTAGACAGTATGCTTAGCCTGTGGATCACTGCGGCTTTCACCTGTTTATATTATGCGGCGAATGCACCAAACGCTAAACAAAAGTTTAATTATTATGCCCTAGCGGGCATTTTTTGCGGTTTTGCTTTTCTCACCAAAGGTTTTCTTGCCTTAGCACTACCCGTGATCGTTTTCGTTCCTTTTATGTTTTTTGCTAAAAAAATTAGCGAAATGTTTAAATACAGCGTTGTTATTATGTTTGCGGCAGCATTAGTTAGTTTGCCTTGGGCATTAATGATCAATTCTGCTGAGCCAGATTTTTGGCATTATTTTTTCTGGGTAGAACACATAAAACGTTTTACTGCGAGTAATGCACAACATAATGCGCCTTTTTGGTATTATCTACCTGTTTTTATGTTAGCAACTTTGCCTTGGTTATTTTTAATACCTAATGCACTTATTGCGCTTAAACCCAAATTAACTAATATATTCACTCGTTATGCATTATTTTGGTTGTTAATGCCATTGTTCTTTTTTTCAATGGCTAAAGGAAAACTGCCTACTTATATACTACCTTGCTTAGCGCCTTTTGCTATATTGCTAGCACAGGGCATAACGGCAGCCTTTAAAAAGCATAATAATTCGTTTAATTTGGCAACAAAATTTAATTTAAGTATTTTTCTGATATTAACTGTTGCAGTTATCTTCTTAATGTTTAAAGGACGACTTCCTCTTGATGATAGTGAAACATACAAAGGATGGTTTTTAGCAGTAGCGTTATTCAGTTGGTCTATTTTTGCTTTCATTTCATTAAAAGTCACTTCATTAGAAAGCAAAGTTATTTGTTATATGTTAATGCCCGCCTTGTTGTTTTTATCAATTTCTAAAATTATTCCCAACAAAAGTATTGATTCAAAAATGCCTGCGCGTTTTATTATGCAGATAAGTCCCTTAGTTAATGCTAATACCACCTTAGTTGCTGATTACCCAAGTACGATGTCAGCATTAAATTGGTATTTAAAGCGTGATGATGTGTTTTTAACGAATGGGCGTGGTGAAGTAGATTATGGGCTAAGTTATAATGATAGTAAGGATCGGTATATTGATGATGAGCATCTTACATCTTTTATAAAAGAAAAACGTCAAGTCGGTGCTGTGCTACTATTTTTTAGAGAAATGAAAAAATTACCAGAAAACATACCTAAAGCTAGTGAAATATTCAAAAGAGGACGTTTTACTGCCATATATTATCGTCATATTAAACAAGACAATAGGCATAATAAAACACAAAAAAAAGAGCAACTAAATAACACCAATAAACAGGTGAATTAGTCATGGTTTGGCTACTTTTTATATGCTCATTGGTAGCAAGTTGTGCGAGCCAATTTTGGCAAAAAAAAGCCGCACTTTTATTTGCCGAACAACCACATTTAACAGCGCTGCAAAAGATACTAACCAAACCCATGTTGTTAGGAATTTTCTTTTTAACCGTAAGTGCGGCAACATGGCTCGCGGTATTAAGCCAGTGGGATGTTTCTGTGGCTTATCCTTTATTGAGCTTAAATTTTATTATCATGCTTTTTGTCGCACATTACTTTTTTAACGAAAAAATAACTACCCAGCAAATTGTTGGCGTATTGCTAATTGTATTAGGCGTTATAACGTTAGGGGTATCCTTATAATGGCACACACTAGCCCTAACGCACCGCAACAAAGTAGTTCCTACCTTTGGTGGGCATTGGCGAGCGTTGTGCTTATATCTATGGCACAACTACTCTTAAAGTGGGGTATGACACACATTTATAGTCTATTACCGCAAATAAGCATGTTACTTCAATCTAGGCAAATAAGCGTTATTTTTAACATAATAAGTGAACATTGGTCTTGGTGGTTAGCCATTTTTGTCGGATTGAGTTTTTACGCCATTTCAATGGCTTGTTGGGTAATAGCGCTAAAACATCTAAAGCTATCTATCGCTTACCCTTTGCTTAGTTTAAGTTACGTGTTTGTTTATTTTGGTGCCGTTTATTTACCTTGGTTACATGAACCATTTAGCTGGTTAAAAATGGGCGGGATTTTGTTAATATTAGCTGGATTATTTTTACTATTTTTCCATAAACCAAAAACTTAGCACTATGAAATTTTATACGTACTATTCTTTCATTCATAGTGCTTTTTATTCGACAGTTTTCGATCAAGTGATGTTAAATAACTATGCAGATGTGCGCATCCATTCAAGATACGCAGCAGCACCTTCACTATTTTCAGCCGGTGACCAAGCAGCAAAGTCTTCTTCGGTTGAGGGAAGATAAGCGCCTTCTTTAATCTCTAACGCATAGGTTCCTGACTGTTTACAAACATACGAATGCCATTGGTGCGGTTTTAATTCGATAGAACGTGCTGCATCTTTGCCTAAGGCGATACGCTGGGTAATATTGCCTTCGTCATCAAATAACAAAAAGTCCATCGCCCCCTCTAATACGGTAAAAAACTCCCATTTGTGCGCTTGTGGGTGGCGGTGTGGTCGAATATATGTATCAGGTTCGGTAGCAATAAAAAGTCTCTGTACAAACGCATCTAAAGATTCATGTACATTTAAATTAGCACGTTGACGATCAGCAGATTGCGCTGTTGTTGATAATGCCTTAAGTTCGGCGTTGGTAATTGATTTAACCATAAATTTTCCTGATAATTTGTTAATTAAAGTGTCGAGTCTGCTTGCATAGTTATTTTAACTAAATAACTATGCTTAGCTATGACTTTATAGAAGTATTAGTATGAGATATTAACTTTTCAACATTTTCAACAATAGCCTTAGGACTAATATCACTCATTTGATCTTCATCATTGATCATATTTCCTTGTGTCATTACCGCAACACCAACACCACACTTAGGTTTTATAATACTCCAAGGGCTAGTTCCTATACCAACTAATGCAATATAGGGTGTATTCACATTGGCAGCAATATGCAAAGGTGCTGAGTCTATTGTTATTAATAAGTCAATATTTGCAATAAAATCAATTAATTCTGTTACTGATGTTTTGCCTGCTAAATTTTTTATACTTAAATTAGGCAATGTATCTTTTAAATGCTCATTTGAACTAAATTCTTTTTCATCACCCAATAGTATAAAGTTAGCTGAAAGGCGTTGGTTAATACTAGTTAATATTTCAGCACATAAAGCCGATGGGTAATACCTAATATCTTTACTTTTTCCGCCAGGATAAAAGCCTATATTTAAAGTTTTCGTTTTATTTTTTTCATTAGAAACATAACAAATTGATGTTTTAGGTAATATATTAAACTTATTTTTAAAAGCTAAATTAATAAGATAAGCATAACGATTAATATAATGTCTATTTCTATTTATTTTGTACTTATATGTTAATAAAAATCCTCGTCCTTCGGTATTATAACCAATAAGTGTCGGTATTTTTGCTAATTTAAACAGTAATGCTTCATAAAAAGCGTTTTTAAATAATACTGCTGTAGCAAATTTACTTTCCTTTAATATACTAATAAGCTTTAAGCTGCCACGATATTTACCTAATTTATCCCTTGGATCAACAATAATATTATAACGTTCATCTCGTTCAAATACAGGCGCTATAAAGGCTCGACATACTAACGTTATACTCGCAAAAGTATTTAAATCCGATAATAGTTGTAATGCTGATGTAGCATTAATACTATCTCCTAAATAATTAGGCATAAGAACAACAATTTTTTTCATAATATTACCAGCTTAAAGATATGCTTATTCAAAAAGTTATTATTGATTAAAGATTTGAAACAGCAAAAAATATTCAGTTTTATATAGCCACTTGCAGTTGTTGCAACTGAATGATTAAATAATTCTCAGTGTGGGTACTTTTTATTAATGGTAAATATAAAGCCAATCCTTTCTAATGGCAATAAAAACAAAGCACTTTGATTCATTGTTTTTCTGTGTTTTTTATTTAGGTGTACTAAGTTTTAACTATTAGTATATATGTTAAACTTACTGACAATTTGATATGGCAGCGATGTAAAAATGAAAAAAAATTTATGTACTTCAGTTATTTTATCTACCTATAATGAGCCCAAATGGCTTGAAAAAGTCATTGTAGGCTTTCAAAATCAAATTGAAATGCCAGCTGAACTTGTTATTGCCGATGATGGTTCTACACAGGAAACAAAAAAGGTAATAGATAGTTTAAGAACTCATTCTCCATTTCCTCTTATCCATGTATGGCAGGAAGATGATGGATTTCAAAAAACTAAAATACTAAACAAAGCGCTACATGAAGTTACGGGTGAATATATAGTGTTTACTGATGGGGACTGTATCCCCCGAAATGATTTTATAAAGGTACATAAAGAAAATGCCCAAAAAGGTTATTTTTTGTCTGGAGGTTATTTTAAATTACCCTTACAAACAAGCCAGTCAATAACCACGCAAGATATAAACAATGGCAACGCATTCAACATAAATTGGCTCGTTAATAATGGTCTTAAAAAAACATATAAAACACTAAAACTTACGGCTTCTGGTTGGCAACAAAAAGCATTGAATTTTTTGACACCTGCTGGAGCTACATGGAATGGACATAATGCTTCAGGATGGTTCTCTGACATTATATATACCAACGGTTTTGATGAACGTATGCAATATGGCGGTGAAGATCGAGAACTAGGCGAGCGTTTATTTAATGCAGGAATAAAATCCAAACAATTACGCTACAGCGCAATTGTTGTGCATTTAGATCATAAGCGTGGCTATGTACAACCCAAAATGATGTTAAAAAATAATGAAATTAGAAAGCAAACAAAAAAACAAAAACTAACACAAACTTTATATGGGCTTAACCGTTAAACTACATCAGACCTATATTTATGCTAAACATCTTATTTTGTTTTATTATTCGAGACTAATAAAGTTAACATTCAGCGTTACAAAAAAAATTCAAATAAAACACATAAATTGTATGATATTAACAGCTAAACTATATAGATTATTAATGATTAAGTTGGCATTTATGTTTAAATGTTTTTTTGGGATTTTATTGGTCATTTCTTTTGATGTAAATGCTCGTTATAAAAAAGAAATCACCTGTGCTACTGCTGTTTTTGAACCCTATACAATAAAAAGTGCAACAGAAAATAGAGGAATAGATACTGATATTTTAAATGCCCTTGCTAAAAAAATTAATTGGAAAATAACGTATCAATATTATCCTTGGGCGCGACTTATAGCCCTTGCAAAAACAGGAAGAATAGACTGTTTGTTTTCTGCTGCTTTTGAAATAGAGCGAACTCAATATTTAGATTACACAACGACACCTCTGCATATAACTCGTTATTATGTTTTTGCAAAAAAAAGCAAACTGATTTCAACCCTAAAATCATTACAGAAAAAAATTATTGGAATTCATCGAGGGTATGTATTTCCAGAACCCTTAGCATCAATGGTGGTTAAAGGTGAACTATCGGCAATAGAGGCAAAAACAGAAAAAGAACTATTTCAAATGTTAAATTTAGGACGAATAGATGCGGTATTAACAGACAAAGCTGTTGGTGACTTTTATTCTGAAGATGTAAAAAACATTATTAGTTTTCCATTAAAACATAGTGGCTTATCAGCCTATTTAACGTTTAAAAAAGGTTTTCTTATGTCTGAAGAGTTAGCTCAAATAAATATAATTATTTCAGACCTAATTAATGACAAAG
>WGGB01000017.1 GCA_015491935.1 Alteromonadaceae bacterium | reverse complement strand
TTACGTTCATTAACTTCCCAATTTGCCCAATTAAATTCACTGATTTTTTGATCGAAATAATCAATTAAAGCTTGATCGGGTTCATCAATAACTTCTATATTCATTCTATTTCTCCGCATTAATTAATACCAATTTCATTAATTAAGTGACCTATTTTATACGCAGGAAAAATTGCCAAATAAATAACGCGGTAGTTGGTGATTTTAACCAGTATAAATGATCACTTGGTTTGTGATATTGGTATAAGACATAAAAAAAGCTACTTACCCATAACAAAATAGATTAAGTAGCTTTATTTCATAATGATAGCTATAAATTAGTCTTTATTTTTAAGGTTATCTTCCCACCTTTTTTCCCAAAAAGTAGCATTTTTAATACCGAGTTTAAGGGGGTTAAAAGTATAATTTTCAACACCTTCTTTTTGCTGACGTTCATAGTCCTTTAACGCTTTTAAGGTGGGTTTTGCCATAAAGAAAATAATCAATATACCGATAATATTAAGCCATGCCATAATACCAACACCAATATCACCCAAACCCCAAGCAATATCAGCCGCTTTTACAGTACCATAAAAAGTTGCAGCCATAATCACAACTTTAAGCGCAAAAATAGCACCAGGAATTTTAAGTGTACGTTTAATATAATAAATATTACTTTCAGCAATAAAGTAATAAGCTAATAAAGTAGTAAAAGCAAAGAAAAATAAAGCTACGGCAATAAAGGGTTTACCAAAACCAGCGAAGACACTTTCAACAGCCATCTGGGTAAATACAGGACTGTTTATTGCTGTATCGACACCAAGATTTTGCACTAAAATAGCTTGTCCTTCAGGATGAACATTGTACATACCAGTGATCAAAATCATAAAGGCAGTTGCAGAGCAAACAAATAACGTATCTATATAAACAGAAAAAGCTTGCACCATACCTTGTTGTACTGGATGTGCTACCTCAGCCGCCGCAGCAGCATGAGGACCTGTACCTTGACCTGCCTCATTTGAATAAACACCACGCTTAACTCCCCAACCAATAGCAGCACCAACGCCCGCCATCGGGGTAAAGGCATCATTAATGATCATCATAAAGATATCAGGCAACCTATCAATATTTAAGCCGATAATAACCATGGCAATAATAATATAAGCTAAAGCCATAAATGGTACGACTACTTGAGCGAAGTTAGCAATACGTTTTACACCACCAAAAATAATAAAGCCTAATAATAAAACAATAAACGTTGCCGTATAAATTTTTGCATAACTAATAACACCTAAAGCAGTATCAACACTCGCTGTGGCGCCAAAAGCTTGCTCTATAGCAGAGCCAATAGTGTTTGATTGCACCATAGGCAATAATACACCTGTTGCAAGAATAGTCGCTATAGCAAAAAGCCATGCGTACCATTTTTGCCCCATCGCTTTTTCAATATAATAAGCAGGGCCACCACGATAATTTCCTTCGTGCTCTTCTTTGTATATTTGTCCTAAAGTAGACTCAACATAAGCGGTTGATGCGCCTAAAAAAGCCACCATCCACATCCAAAAAATAGCACCAGGGCCACCAAAACCAATAGCAGCCGCAACCCCTGCAATATTACCCGCACCAACACGACCTGATAATGAAACCGCTAGTGCCTGAAATGATGAAATACCTTTATCTGAGCTTTCACCTGACATTAATAAGCGCCACATTTCGCCAAAATGACGCACCTGCATAAAACGGGTTTTAATTGAAAAGAAAACTCCGACACCAAGACATAAATAAATTAATGCAGGGCTCCAGATAACACTATTTAAAAAATTGATAACTTCTTGCACAAATTTTAACTCCTAATTATTATTATTTTTTATTTACTCTTCTGTTAAAATAAAAGAGCCATAAAGCTACAAAAATTTTAGCGTAAATTACCAACCACATGATAAATAGCGGTTAAGACATCACGCCCAAATAAACTACTGCGCGCATCCGACCAACCGAAACTATGATCAGGCAGTAAGTCATTATCTTTAAATGGCATTTCAATGGTAAAGGCTAAACATTTAAATTCATTACCCACCCAACTAGAGCCCACAGTTAAATTAGCTTTGCCCGGCTCATCTTTATCATAACCCTGCTCATCTTGAAACTCAGGCGTGATCGCTAACAACATATCTTTAAATTGCTTTTCTAATGTTTGAATACGCTCATCATAGGTTGGATTTCCTTCACCACCAGCAACAAAATTAAACGGTAGTGCTTCGTCACCATGAATATCAATATGTAAGTCAACACCTGTGGTAAACATTTTTTCACGTACAAGAAAAACTTCTGGGCTTTTTTCCATTGATGGCGATTGCCATTCACGGTTTAAATTAGTACCAACCGCATTAGTACGTAAATGACCACGCACACTACCATCTGGATTCATATTAGGCACTAAATAAAAGACAGCACTATTTAATAATGCTCGAGCTGCACCATCATCTTCATCGAGTAAACGCTCAATAAAGCCTTCCATAAACCATTCAGCCATTGATTCACCCGGATGTTGACGAGCAGTTAACCAAATAACTTTTTTGCCTTCACCTTCTTCACCCACTTTAAGCACTGACATATCACGTCCATCAAGGGTTTGTCCTAATACTTGCAACTGACAATCAATACTTAATTGTGCACTATGAATTAAATCTTGGTGGCGTTCATAACTGTATGGTGCGAAATAAGCAAAATAAACGGAATCAAACTCAGGGGTAAATGTAATCGTTAATTTTTCACCGTCAAATTCAGTAGGAACACGAAACCAAGTTTCTCTATCGTAAGAAGCAACAGCATTATAATTTTTCCAACCTTCAACATAAGCAGATTTCCCTGCATTAGTTAAATGAATGATATGTTCGCCACCATCTGGATTATGCAATTTAAAATGAAACCACTGGTAAAAATCGGATTGATTATCTTTTTTAATGGCTAATTGAATATTGTTTTGTGCACTAGCGTCAATAACTTCAATGTTACCGCTATCAAAATTGGCAGAAATTTGCATAAAAATCACTTCTATTGAGAATATTTGAATGCACTAGTGTACACAATCAATACCTAAATCAGAAGTGTTGATATGCTTAAATACGTTAAAGTGTTCTTAAAAAAAGTCCAGTTTCGGTAGAATATCCCAAAGATTTACCAACAATAGAATTTTCTTTGCTTAATATATAATAACTGGGATAAGCTTTTATCTTAAACGCTACTTTTATATCCGCTGTACCATAAACCACAGGAAAGGTTAACTGATGGCGTTTAACAAAATCGACTACCGACTGACGATCTTCATAATCAAGCGCTATCGCCATTACAGCTAAGTCACTATTTTTTTGATACACCGCCTCTAAATTTTCAATACTTAAATTGCAAATTTGACACCAAGGGGCAAAAAAATATAGAACCGTTTTTTTACCTTGTGCTTGAACAAAGAGTTTATTGTTTGTTTTTTGGCTTTTTCCTGTTTTAGTTAATACTTGTTCAACATTAAATACATTTAATGGCATTTTTGCGTCACTAGCGAGCATTGAGCTTTCTCGAAACCAAGAAATAACATTAAAAACAATCACGAAAAAAATAGCTTGTAAAAATAGACTACGTAACAAAGTGAATCCTAAAGTGACTATGGTTGCTTTAATAGACCTTATAAAGTAAAAAATTATTCATCATATTTTTTATAGCAATGCGATTGTGGCATAACCTTTATTTTTACAATATTGAAAATAAGCCTAAGGGTCATGAGCTTTAATTTAAATTTTCTCGCTCGACACCAGCGTAGCGAGGCTCAATAATAATACCAAGCGACTATGCTGACCAATCTATTTAGCTGAAATATTGGTTAAACCATTCATATACGGCTGTAATACCGTTGGCACATCAATACTGCCGTCGGCTTGTTGATAGTTTTCAATAATAGCCACTAAGGTACGTCCCACCGCTAAACCAGAACCATTTAAGGTGTGTAATAATTCAGGTTTTTTACTGTCGGTTGCACGATAACGTGCTTGCATACGACGGGCTTGAAAATCGCCCATGTTTGAACAAGATGATATTTCGCGGTAAGTGTTTTGCGCTGGCAACCAAACTTCTAAATCAAAGGTTTTTGTTGCGCTAAAACCAATATCACCCGTACATAAAGCGACAGTACGATACGGCAGCTCTAGTTTTTCTAAAATAATTTCGGCATGACGAGTTAATTCATCTAATGCGGCCATTGACGTTTCAGGTTTTACAAGCTGTACCATTTCAACTTTATCAAATTGATGTTGACGAATTAAACCACGAATATCACGTCCTGATGAACCCGCTTCACTACGAAAACAAGGCGTGTGCGCTGTCATCTTGATTGGTAATTGGCTTTCTTCAAAAATTTCATCACGCGCTAAATTAGTTAAGGGTACTTCAGCCGTTGGAATAAGCGAAAAAGTACGATTGTTTAAATCAGTATGAAATAAATCTTCACTAAATTTAGGTAATTGCCCTGTGCCAAATAATGAATCATGATTAACGAGGTAAGGAACGTACATTTCTTGATAACCATGTTCTTCAGTATGTACATCAAGCATAAATTGCGCTAACGCACGATGCATACGCGCAATTTTACCACGCATGACTACAAAACGAGTTCCTGCTAACTTAGCGCCCGACTCAAAATCTAACCCTTTATCTAAAGCGTTTGCTACGTCAACATGATCTTTTACTTCAAAATCAAATTCACGCGGTGTACCCCAACGTTTAATTTCGACATTATCATCTTCACTCGCTCCTTGCGGTACTGAGTCGTCAATTAAGTTAGGTATTGCAGCAACAATGGTATTAATTTGTGCTAATACTTGCTCTTGTTCTTCTTTGGCAGCATCAAGTGCGTTGCCCAGTTCACTCACTTGTGCTAAAAGTGGCTGTATATCTTCACCACGCGCTTTCGCTTGACCAATAGATTTGGAACGCGTATTACGTTGAGATTGTAATTCTTGAGTTTTAATTTGGATCGCTTTACGTTGTTCTTCTAAAGCGGTTAATTTGGCTACATCTAAGCTAAAACCACGTTTTGCTAACGCAGCAGCAGTAGTATCGATATCGTTTCTGAATAATTTTGGATCAAGCATATTTGGGTCGCTATTTATCTGTTTTTAAATTTAATTTTTTCTTAATAAAGCTTTCGGGAATAAATCCCCATCTACAATCTTTGAGGAAAAATTCCCTCTTACAAACTGTCTTTACGGCGCATAATATTTATGGGTGATTAAATACATTCCCAATGCTGCGGCGAGTATACATAAGGTAACATTTAAGACAACATTTAATATCGCTTTAAAAAAATCGCCTTGTTGAAAAAGTAACAACGTATCTAACGAAAAAGTTGAAAACGTTGTTAATGCACCTAAAAAGCCAATGCCTATTAATGTGCGGTGTACCGTTAATTCTAATGTGCCATGCTCTAAAAAACCATAAAGAGCACCCATTAATAATGAGCCGATAATATTAACGATCAATGTGGCAAAAGGGAAACCTTTTCCGAGCCAATTTAAGACAACTTGTGAAATAAAAAATCGTAAACAAGCCCCACAAGCTCCTCCAAGAGCAACAAAAGCATAAAGTGAAAAGGTATTAATAGCGTTTAACATGACTTTGTCTATTTAATTGAGTTAAGTAATTTTGTTTTTCTTTAAGCTTTATTTCTAAACCACGATCACTTGGTTGATAAAACTGTGTCGCTTGGCTATAAGCTAAATCTTGTGGAAAATAACATTCACCAGCCGCAAATGCGTTGTCTTCATTATGAGCATAACGGTACTCTTGCCCATGTCCTAATGCTTTAGTAATACTACTAGTCGCATTTTTTAAATGCAGCGGTACATCTAAATTAGCCGTTTCTTTTGCGAGTGCTTTAGCGGCATTAAAAGCGTTATATACTGCATTACTTTTTGGTGCTAACGCCATATAAACGGTCGCTTGTGCAATCGCACGCTCGCCTTCACTAGGACCAACACGAATAAAAGTATCCCACGCATTAATCGCCAATTGCATCGCGCGTGGATCAGCATTACCAATATCTTCACTAGCAATAGCCAATAAACGCCTTGCCACATACAGCGGATCGCCACCACCCGTTAAAATACGCGCATACCAATATAAAGCAGCATCAGCATCAGATCCGCGCACTGATTTATGAAATGCGCTGATCATATCATAAAAAGCATCGCCACCTTTGTTATACAAAGGTATTTTATTACCTGCAACTTCGCTAACTTGCTTACTGGTAATGTTTGTCGTTTGTTCATTATTATCAAGGGAAGAAAGTGCTAACTCGACGCTTTGCTCAAGTAAATTTAATAACCGACGAGCATCACCACTAGCATTAGCGATAAGTGTCTTAACCGCTTGTTCATCAATACTAACCTGCTGTTTATCAAGTTCTTTATTAAGTAAATTAAGACCACGCGTTAACACACAATGCAAATCATCATCTGCCAATGACTTTAAATGATAAACTCGCGCTCTTGATAAAATAGCCTGATTCAATTCAAAGGCGGGATTTTCGGTTGTCGCACCAACAAAAATAATCGTACCGTCTTCAATAAAAGGTAAAAAGGCATCTTGTTGCGACTTATTAAAACGATGAACTTCATCAACAAAGAGTAAGGTACGGCGCTGATCTGCCTGACGACGTAATTTAGCATTTTCAATCGCTTGTCTTATTTCTTTAATACCAGAGGTTACTGCCGAAATACGCTCTATTGCTGCATTAGCATTATTAGCAATAATTTCAGCCAGCGTTGTTTTACCTGTACCAGGTGGTCCCCAAAAAATAAGAGAATGACATTGCCCTTGCTCAATGGCTAAACGTAGCGGCATACCTTGCGACAAAATATGTTGTTGACCAACATAATCAGTCAGATTTTGTGGCCGAAGTTTCGCCGCCAGCGGCATAAACAGTTTATTTTCGCCAATAGCTACGGTTTTATTATGCGCATTTTCATTTTCATTTTCACTATTAGCAAAAAGGTCAAATGATGTAGGAGTATTTTTATTTGACATAAAAACTTAGCGTTGATCATCAATTTCTACACCAGCGGGTGGTGTAAAAGTAAATAATTTTTTGTATTCATGTAGTTCTTTAACATTAGTTAAGCTTACGCGGCTTAATTGTCCTGTGGCATCTAAAATAATAAATTCAGCTAAAATAACAGGATGATTGTCATTTGATGCAAAGACCAGTTCTAACGATTTTACTTGGCTATTTTCATTTTTAGCGTTAATTAAATAATCATTTTTATTTAATCGCTTAACATCATAATCTTGCCAGATACTTTTATCAGGGTTTGCTAATAATAAAATAGGGGTATTAGCCATTGCACCATCGGTTGCATAAACAGAAACTTGTTCTATAAAAGGGTCGAACAACCATAATGCTTTACCATCCGATACAATAAGCGATTCGTTGGGTTCATTAATTTGCCAATGTAATAAATTAGGTTTCGCAACGGCTAAGCTACCATAATTGTCTTGAATATTATTACCGTCTGCATCAACAATTTTTTGTGTAAATTCAGCGGAAAACGCCGATAACTGCGCCACCTTTTTCATAAGCTCTTGTTTAGCAGCTGAACTTTTTTGCTGGCTGTTAGCGCTAACTAATGGCTGTAATTTGTGTTTTGCTTCACTTGCTAAAACAGAAACACAGGTAAGATTAAATAATGTGATAAATAACAGACTTTTTTTAAACATACTTTAAATTTTTAATACTCTTTAATGGATAAAACACACATTTTAGATACTAACTTGCGTCAGTATTATTATAATTTCCTGATCTTAGTCAGATAATAAAATTTCTCTGGATGACAATGTTTTTCAGCCGACAACACAAAACTCATAAAGTAAAAATATTAATAATCAGCCATTGGCGGCGGTGCTAATACTTCACGTGCACCATTATTACCTGGCGGGCTTACCACGCCTTGATTTTCCATATCTTCAACAATACGTGCCGAGCGATTATAACCTATTCTAAACTTACGCTGAATACTCGATATTGACACTCTACGCCCAGAAGTAACAAACGCTACCGCTTCATCATATAAAGTATCTAGCTCTTCACTACCTTCCGCTTGTTCACCCGGTAATAACACATCTAAATCACTTTCTCCGGAACGAATTTCTTCAATGTAATTTGGCTCACCACGTTCTTTCCAATCTTTAACTACCGCATGAACTTCATGATCGTCAACAAAAGCGCCATGTACACGCGTAGGTACCCCCGAACCAGGTGGTAAGTACAACATATCACCTTGACCCAATAACTGCTCAGCACCTTGTTGATCTAAAATAGTGCGCGAATTTAATCCAGACGATACCTGAAAGGCCATTCTTGTGGGAATATTCGCTTTGATCAAGCCCGTGATAACATCAACTGAAGGTCGTTGTGTCGCCAATACTAAATGAATACCCGCCGCTCGCGCTTTTTGTGCGATACGGGCAATTAACTCTTCTACTTTTTTACCAACCGTCACCATCATATCGGCAAATTCATCAATAATAACGACGATACTAGGTAGTTTTTCTAATTCTGGTGCCGTTTGATCCATACTGTCACTTGGATGCCATAATGGATCAATTAACGGTTCTCCCGCATCTATTGCTGCTAATACTTTTTTGTTATAGCCTTTTAGGTTACGCACGCCTAACGCTGACATGAGTTTATAGCGACGTTCCATTTCGCCAACACACCAACGCAACGAATTAGCCGCTTCTTTCATATCAATAACGACTTCGGTTAACAAATGAGGAATACCTTCATATACCGATAATTCAAGCATTTTAGGATCAATCATGATCATGCGAACATCTTCAGGGGTCGATTTATAAAGTAAGCTAACGATCATGGCATTTACACCAACCGATTTACCTGAACCTGTTGTACCTGCAACTAACAAGTGTGGCATTTTACCTAAGTCTACTACCACAGGGTCACCTGCAATATCGGAACCTAATACCATAGTTAACGGCGACGAAGCATTTTTAAAATCGTCACAAGCGATCACTTCACTTAAACGTACTATTTCGCGATGTTTATTGGGAAGTTCTAAACCAATGACTGATTTCCCCGGAATAACGTCAACTACTCGCACACTTATTGCTGATAATGAACGAGCTAAATCTTTTGATAAATTAGAAATTTTACTCACTTTAACACCGGGTGCTAATTCTAATTCAAACCGAGTAATAACAGGGCCGGGATGCACAGCGACCACTTTAACTTGCACACCAAAATCGAGTAACTTGGCTTCAACTAAACGACTAGTAAGCTCTAACTCATCTTGGGTTACGGGATTCTCCGCTTTGTCTGGTCTGTCAAGCAAATCAATAGAGGGCATTCCTTGATATTTATCAAATACTGTGTCATCAGTGGCTATTAAATTGTCAATATTAGTCACAGGGTTAGTCGCTTGTTCATCATCGGCAACATCAATTTTTTCAACATCAGCAAAAGCTGCGGCTATTTCATCATCACTGACTTCTTCTTGCACATTAATTTCAATACGCTCACCAATAATGTCATTAATTTCAACAAAAGGTTCTTTACGTTGTTGAATTAAAGGCGCGTCATTATTTGTAAATACATTTTCATTTTCAGTCGTTAACGGAAGTGAAATATCTTTAAAGGCTTGTTCAACTTCGGGTTGTGCGTGATCAGCTAATTTTGTTTTTCTTTCTATTTCTATAGCAGGTTTTGATATTTCATCTTTATTATTTTGTTTTTCGCTTTCTTGCTGTGCTTGTATTTGCTGATCTTGTTTTATTTTTCTTTGTGCCAGTTTTGTTTTTATTTTTACAGGTAACGCCCATAAAAATAGTAACGCTTTAATGCTATATTCACCAACCGCATCAACAAAAGCTAATAATGAAAACCCTGTAAGTAGTACAAACCCCGTTAATAAAAAACTTAAAAATATAATTGTTGAGCCAGCAAACGAAAAATAAGGCAAAAAACTACTTGATAATACATCCCCTAAAATACCACCCGCAGAAAAATAAAAAGCCCCGCTAAAATTCATACTGGCCAGTGCGGTTAATCCTAAATAAAACAAGATAAAACCGATAATTTTTAATCCTAAGGTTAAATAATCAATGGTTAATAATTGGTGATACTTTTGAAACAATAACCAACCCATAATGGCGATAACAAAAGGTAAACTATAAGCAATTAAACCAAAAATACTTAAAAACAAATCTGCGATATAAGCGCCGACACTACCACCTAAGTTATGAATAGGCATTTGATAGCCTGTTTGTGACCAGCCGGGATCCGCAGCATCAAAACTAAATAAGGCAAAGACTAAATAAACAGCAAACAGGCAAGAAAACAGTAAACCCGCTTCAAGTAAGCGTTGCACACCATTTAATTTAGTCGGTTTTAAAGATAATTGAGAAGAAGTTTCGTCAGACAAAAGCTTTACCAAATAATATTTTAATATTTATGCTACTAAAATATCAAAAATTTCCGCGAGATCACATCTTTTGTGACATTAAAATGAATGATTATGGATTATTTTTAAGATCGTTCGTGAAAGTGACTACTAATAAAACAAAAACCAGCTAATAATAGCTGGTTTTTTATGGTTAAGTATCAACTTAATTATTTACGATAATACTTTTGTTTAATCGCTTTTTTACTCATAGTCATAAACGATTCTTGATTAACAATTTTTTTATCTTTAGGTAACACATTGGTTGATGTTGTTGTTCTATCATCCATACTTGTTAACCACTTATTAATTGTTTCAATGGTTACCGTCCCTTCTTCACTGACAACAAAATCAAATACGTGCCAATAATCAGTTGGCTCACCTTGCGGCGGCGAAAATATTTGAACGCTTGACTCTAAATTTAATTCAATACGCGCAGGTGATGAAAAAATAGAGCCATCATCTGATGAATATTTATGAATAATATATTGATAACGTCCGGCTAATGGAAACTTAGGTATGGTAATTATTTCAGGACCAAAACTACTAGTATCATCAACATCCAAATAAATTAAAGTATCGTTAATTTGTTCTTCTGTATTTAAATAATAAATATGAAATTCATCACCCTCGGTGGTTGATGGTCCAAAAAAGTGACTATCTAAATCAGTAGGCGCTTCACCCCAAGTTAATTTAATAGTTGATGTAGCTGGCGATAAAACTAAACAATCACTTAACGTGGTATCGGTATCGGTAACATCTAATGAAAAGGTTCGACTTTGAGAGCCTTGCGTTGCACTCAATAATACGGTGCTATTCATACGTGCTGCGACTGAAAATCGTCCGTCATTATCAGAAAATGCAATTGCCGAACCATTATAATCTCGACCAATAGAAATCATTCTCGCATTAGCTAAAGGTTGAGCATTATTATCAATAACACAGCCATTTATAAATATTGTTTCATATATTCGATCAGCATTCCAAGTACTAAAATGTGTAACATTTCCTTGATAAAAGGATTCGCCATTAACCGTAACCTTATTCGCCTGACCTTCTTTTAACCAAATACCTTGCACATTATCATAATAATAAAGAGGGATAGACTCAGGAGCGTTACTCATGTTTGCCGCAATAGGAATATTAATTTGT
>WGGB01000016.1 GCA_015491935.1 Alteromonadaceae bacterium | reverse complement strand
ACAAACTAAGTGATCATTTCTACTGGTTAAAATCACCAACTACTGCGTTATTTATTTTACAATTAGAACAACTAGTTATTAAAATAAATGCCTTGTATTTGGCAATTTTTCCTGCGTATAAAGTAGGTCACTTAATTAATGAAACTGGTATAAGTTAATTGTGTGGGCATTTCGTTCCTCATGCTCCACCCTACTTAATATAACAAAAAAGCAGCTATCGCTTACACAATAACTGCTTTTATTCTTATTAAAGCCACTGATTAAAAGTGTTAATCAGATTCTTTTTCATTATCTTTTTCAAGTGCAACTTTAGCGATACCTAGTTCGGCTAATTGTGCTGGATTCGCGTGACCCGGAGCATTCGTTAACGGACACGCTGCGGTAGTGGTTTTTGGAAAGGCCATAACATCACGAATTGAACTCGCCCCTGTCATTAACATGACTAAGCGATCTAAACCAAAGGCTAAACCAGCGTGCGGTGGCGCACCGTATTGTAATGCTTCAAGTAAGAAGCCAAATTTTTCTTGGGCTTCTTCATCGCTAATACCTAAAATTCTAAATACGGCGGCTTGCATATCTTGGTTATGAATACGAACCGAACCACCACCAAGTTCACAACCGTTTAATACCATATCGTAAGCATTTGATAATGCGCCAATAGGGTTAGCTTCTAGTTGTTCAGGGGTTAAATTAGTTGGCGCGGTAAACGGATGATGCAAGGCGTGCATATGACCATCAATTTCTTCAAACATAGGAAAATCGACAACCCATAGTGGTTTCCAATCACCTTCAAGCAAGTCTAAATCTTCACCTAATTTAAGGCGTAATGCACCAAGTGATTCAGTAACAACGTTGTAGCTGTCAGCGCCAAAGAAGATAATATCGCCTGTTTTAGCCTTCGCGCGCGTTAATAAAGCTTTAGCTTCGTCGCTTGATAAGAATTTCAAAATAGGTGATTGTATGCCATCAACACCTGTCGCTAATGCGGCATCAATGTCGTTTACTTTTAACCATGGCATACCTTTCGCGCCGTAAATACCTACATATTTAGTTAATTCGTCAAGTCCTTTACGTGAGAATTTGCTAGCACCATCAGGCACACAAATAATGGCAACGCGGCCTTTTTCATCGTTAGCTGGCCCTGAAAACACTTTAAATTCTACGTCTTTTAAAATGTCAGCAACATCAACAATTTCTAACGGGTTACGTAAATCAGGCTTATCACTACCAAAGCGTGTCATTGCTTCAAGATAAGTCATGCGTGGAAAATCGCCTAAATCAACATTTAATAACGATTGAAACAATTCACGGATCATCGTTTCTGTCACCGCCATTACTTGATCGCTACTCATAAATGAGGTTTCAATATCTATTTGGGTAAATTCTGGTTGACGGTCTGCACGTAAGTCTTCATCACGGAAACATTTAACAATTTGATAATAACGTTCCATGCCTGACATCATCAATAATTGCTTAAATAATTGTGGCGATTGCGGTAGCGCGAAAAATTGCCCTTTATGAGTACGACTTGGTACTAAATAATCACGCGCACCTTCTGGGGTTGCGGCAGTTAATATCGGCGTTTCAATATCTAAAAAGCCTTGCGATTCTAGCGAACTGCGTACGGCTGAAGTAACTTTAGCACGAAAACGTAAACGTTCAGTCATTTCAGTGCGGCGTAAATCTAAATAACGATATTTTAAACGTTGTTCTTCTGAATTATTTTGGTTTGAATCAAGCGGTAATGGCGCAGATTTATTTAAAATAGTTAATTCTAAACCTAATACTTCAATCTCGCCCGTTTTCATACCTTTATTAACTTGGCCTTCAGGACGCGCACGCACTTTACCTTTAAGTTGTACACAAAATTCATTACGTAAGGTATTGGCTTTGGCTAATACTTCAGGTAAATCGGGATCATAAACAACTTGAACTAGACCTTCACGATCGCGTAAATCTAAAAAAATAACCGCGCCTAAATCGCGACGCTTATTTACCCAACCACAAAGAGTAACTTCTTGACCAATGTGTGATGCATTAACTTCACCACAATAGAGAGTGCGCATTTATATTTCCTACTAAAATCATCAATAACTAACAGATCAAAGCCACAGTGCAAACCGTTAAAATAACGAATATTGTAACTTTGATAATAAAAATGCCGACATTATAAAGCAATAATAGCTAATGTCACCGTTAGTCTGTGATGTTTATTATCTAATTAAAAATTATTAACAGAGATGATCACGCTTCAGTAATATCACGATTAAAAATATAATTGTTTTTGCCCTGAGCTTTTACTTTATACATTAATGTATCGGCAACTTTAAGCAGTTCGCTATCAGTTGTACCGTCATCAGGGTATAAGGCAATACCAATACTGCAACCAATACAGGTTGTCGTTGCAGATAATTTAAACGGAGTTTTTAACAGTTGTAAAATTTTCTCAGCAATAAAGGCGGCTTCTTGACCAAAATTAAGCCCTGTTAAGAGTAATACAAATTCATCGCCACCAAAGCGAACTAAGGTGTCGGAAGTGCGAATATTATCTTTAAGGCGCTGAGCTAATTGTATGAGTAATTCATCACCAACATCATGCCCATAAGTATCATTAATGGATTTAAAACCATCTAAATCAATAAATAATACTGCTAATTGTAAATTTTGTCGCTGATGTAAACCGATAAGATTTGCTAGTTGTTCTTTTAATAATGCTCGATTAGCAAGCCCTGTCAATTCATCATGAGTGGCCATGTGTTTCATTTTTTCTTCTAGCACTTTGCGGCGATTCACCTCTTGATACAAGCGTCTATTCCAAATCACAATAACAACAATCACAATTAAAATGATAATGCCTATTTGTAATGCGACTCTTAGTACAACATTTTTATTAAAGCCGGTATTAATATTAATATTAAACCACTTTTCATAAATATGTTGTTTTTCTGATTTTTGAATACTAATTAGACCTTTATCGAGAATAGATCTTAATTCTGGCCAATCTTTTCGTACTGCAATATGCGAGCTACCTACGGCTAAGTCATCAACAACAGACGTTTTAAAGACAACGGAATCTTCTTGTTTTAACAATTCACTTGCCGTGATCAAGGGTTCTAATACGCCATCAACCTTACCTTGCTGCAACGCCAAAAAACCGTCTTGCGCTGTATCCACTAAAATGAGGGATATTTGTGGGTATTTTGATCTTATATCATCAATAACTTCATAATCCTTTACGGTGGCAAGTTTTTTACCGTAAAAATCTTTTAATTGAGAAAAACTATCTAATTTTTTATTGTGAATAATTGCCCAAGGTAATTGCCAATAAGCTTTAGTGAAATTTAAATATTTTTCACGCTCTAGGGTTGGTGAAATACTTCCTGACACCGCTATTTTTTTATCTTTAAGTGCTTTGCTTAACTTTGCCCAACTGTCATAAACCACAAAATTAAAATTTAGATCAGCTCGCTTGGCTATTAATTTAAATATATCAATATTAATACCCGCTAATTCACCGTTATTATCAATAAATTCCATTGGACGCCAGTTTTTAACAACCCCAACTTTTATTTTTTTATCTTGTTTTAACCATGCTTTTTCTTGTGGCGAAAGCACTAACATTTCTTTACGATGAACAAAATAATAAGAATCTCGATTAGGTAACCATTTCTTTTCTAACGCGATTAAATCATCAGCAGGAATATTAGCAAAGCCTTCGCGAACAAGTTCAGCCAAAGGCTTATTATCAACCGCCACTAATGAATATAACTCGGTTGTAAATACAGGTTCTTTTAGCTGATAAAAAGCACCTTGCAAATTAGTTTGTATTAACCTTAAGTTCATAAGATCTGTTGCGCTAATCATAGCATCAACTTCACCTACTTCAGCAGCGCGCAATAAGTTATCAATCTCATAAAAATATTGCTTTTTAATGTTAGGATATTGTTTTTCTAATTGTTTTTTATACGGTGAAGTAAAAAACAAGCCTAAGGTATGTCCATTTAAGTCACTTAACTGGCGAATATTAGGTAATTTACTATTTACATAAACATTTGATTTAGCTTGATAAATATGCCAAGCCTTTTTTAATCCCGTATTAACTTGCTTACTTTCAGGATATGCAATCATCACATCGGCACTTTTTTGTTTAACCAATTGCGCTGATGCCGCCAAGTCTTCGGCAATAAAATCTATTTTTCGCCCAGTATATTTAGACCATAATCGCCATAAATCGACAAACAAGCCTTGCGGTTTACCTGTTGGAGACAACGTCATATAAGGTGGAACTTGTGCTGAAAAAGCCAGTAATAAACTATCGTCTTGCTTATCTACCCCTAACCATTTTCGTTCAATTTTTGATTGTTCATCGAGAGTTATTTTATTAAAGCCTTGTTCAATAAATTTAAGTAATTCCAACCTACCTTTACTAACGGCTGCCGCATATTTTCTTTTATTTAAGAGTAAACGTTTACTTAGCGGAAATAATTGGCTAACAGCTTGATTATTTTTTATTATTTTGGAGAGTTTATCGATCCCCACAAAGGCTAAGATATCGCCTTTTAATGCGGCTTGATATAGTGCCGTTCTCGATGGATATAATTTTAATTCTAATTGTGGGTATTTCTTTTTTAGTCCAGCAATATGACTCGTATTCGCAACCACGCCAATAGCATATGGGGCTAATTGCTCTATTTTGGTGATATTAGCTAAACTTTGTTGTATATAAATATAACTATTGATAGTAAAGAACATGGAAGTAAAGGCAAAAGACTTTTTACGTGCTTCGGTTATTGCCAATCCTGCATGAATATCAATTTTTCCCGATTTTACTTGCGACAGTGTTTGTGACCAAGCTAATGGCACAAACTCAATTTTAACCTGTTGTTTTTTAGCCCATAATTTCCATAAATCAATCATCACCCCAGCAGCATCACCATGCTGGTCAATAAATTGATAAGGATAACTTGTTTTATTAACCGCGATGGTTAATGTTTGTTGCTGAAAGCTTTTATTTTTTATTTGTGCTACTTCTGCCTTTATTGGTGAGCTAAAAGCAAGACAAAAAGTAATATTTAAAAAGATAATGAGCTTAAGAAAAAGACGTATATTGATGTGTAACCTCTATAAATTCCATTTGTTATTATTTTAATTTTAAAAAGACTATTGTGTTTCAAATTAACGTTATACGCGTGTAATTCTTCTACAATAAGATGCTATTATGAACAAAAAACCCCTCAACTAGCAAATAATATTTACAACAAGGTTTTATTTACTTTTTTGAACAGTTAAAATATTCGTTTATCGACTAAAAAACTCACTCAAATGACTCCAACGAAAGCCGACTTAATCTATTCTAGCCCACAAAGTAAAATTAAAGACTTTTCTTTTGACGCACAGGTGGTTGAAGTCTTTCCTGACATGATCAAGCGCTCTGTCCCCGGCTATAGCACCATTATTGAAACGATTGGTCGTTTAAGTAAAAGTTACGTTGTCGATAATAGCAATGTTTATGACTTGGGTTGTTCATTAGGCGCTGCGACGTTAGCTATGCGGCAAAATATTGCAGCAAGTGATTGTAAAATTATCGGTATAGACAATTCCAGTGCGATGGTCGAACGTTGCCAAAGGCACATTAATGCTTTTAAGGGGGCAACCCCTTGCTCTATTATTCAAGGTGATATTTTAGAAACCGACATTGATAATGCCTCAATGGTGGTACTTAATTTTACCCTGCAATTTATTGATAAAGACAAGCGTCAACACTTACTCAATAAAATAGCGAAAGGCTTAAATAAAGGCGGCATTTTAGTCTTATCTGAAAAAATAACCCATCAAGATGAGCAATGTCATCAGTTATTAACCGATTTACATCACGATTTTAAACGCGCTAATGGCTATAGTGATTTAGAAATTGCGCAAAAACGTACTGCGCTTGAGCAAGTTATGAAGCCCGATAGTTTAGAAACACATTTTAATCGTTTTAAGCAAGCAGGATTTAGCCATGCTAGCACTTGGTTTCAATGTTTTAATTTTGTTTCTATGGTCGCGATCAAATAAGTCATAACATTAAATAAAAGCCAAAAATCAAATAAGAGCCCAAATGAATTATTTTAGTAAATTTTACCAACAAATCGTGGATAATCGTTTAGCACATTGGTTAAACACTTTACCTGCACAATTGAGCCATTGGCAACAGCATGAGCTACATGGCGAATTTAAACATTGGCAAAAAACACTAGCCGCATTACCAAATACACAAACAAGTGTTCTAGATTTACAGCATAGTGTTAGCGTTGGTAAACGTGATGAAATAAATGAGGGTGAATATAAACGTTTAGAAAATCTCTTACGTAAATTTAAACCGTGGCGCAAAGGCCCGTATCATATTCATGGTTTACACATAGATACTGAATGGCGCAGTGATTTTAAATGGGATCGCTTGCAAAATGAAATTAGTGATTTAACTGATCGTTATGTGCTCGACATTGGTTGTGGCAGTGGTTATCACTTATGGCGTATGCGTGGTGCAGGCGCTAAATTTGTGGTGGGTGTTGATCCGACACAACTGTTTTTTATGCAATTTAATGCCATCAAACATTTTATAAAAGATAATCGTGTTAATTTATTGCCACTTGGCGTTGAGCAACTCCCTGAATTAAAAGCCTTTGATACGGTTTTTGCAATGGGGGTTTTATATCACCGCCGTTCACCTATTGATTTTTTATATCAACTAAAAGCACAACTAGTTAAAGGTGGCGAGCTAGTGTTAGAAACCTTAATTGTAGACGGTGATGAAAATACCGTATTAGTTCCTGGTGAGCGTTACGCTAAAATGCGTAATGTTTGGTTTTTACCCAGTACAGCGGCCATGTGTGGTTGGTTAGAGCGCTGCGGTTTTAGCGATATACGTTTAGTAAACACCGATATCACGGCATTAGAAGAGCAACGCAAAACGGATTGGATTGATACAGAATCATTGCAAGATTTTCTTGACCCTAATGATAATAGTAAAACCATTGAAGGTTACCCTGCCCCAAAACGTGCTATTTTTATCGCCAAAGCCTAAATAACAAGGTAGTCTGTACTTAAGGATGATTTTGTCAAACACATAAAAAGAACAAGACAGGCATAAATAGTATGAAAGCAGAGTGGTTAGCAAGACGATTAGAAAAAGTTTCCCAACGACAACAAGATCACCGCACACCTTTTCAACGCGATAGAGCCAGAATATTACATTCTGCCGCCTTTCGTCGCTTACAATCTAAAACTCAAGTGATGGGCAGCGGCCAAAGTGATTTTTATCGCACGCGCTTAACCCATTCACTTGAAGCGGCGCAAATTGGTTCAGGTATTAGTGCGCAATTACGTTGTAAATATCCTGAGCTTTGTGAAAAATTATTCCCCGCAGACGATACCTTAATTGAAGCATTATGTTTGGCTCATGATATTGGTCACCCACCCTTTGGCCATGGTGGTGAAGTTGCGTTACATTATATGATGCGTGAACATGGCGGTTTTGAAGGTAATGGCCAAACCTTTAGAATACTCACTTGTTTAGAACCCTTTAGTGAAGACTACGGCATGAATTTAAGCCGTCGTACATTATTAGGTATTTTAAAGTACCCACAAACCCTCAATATATTAGAAAAACCGACACCCGCTACAGAGCCAAAAAGTTTTAGACAATTAAAAGCCAATGACTGGCATCCACCAAAAGGTTTGTATCTTGATGATCAAGCAACACTTGATTGGCTATTAGTACCATTATCAAGACAAGATAAAAGCTTATACCAACAAATAAAAACAAATAACGATAAAAGCAAACACAGTAAAACACGCTTTAAATCACTTGATTGCTCTATTATGGAACTTGCCGATGATATTGCTTACGGTATTCATGATTTAGAAGATGCGATAGTCACTGGTGTAGTCAACAGAGAAGATTTTGATAATAATGTTATTGCTAAATTACAGCAACTCGACGATAAATGGCTACAAACATACAGTAATAGCCTTGCTGATAAGCTTTTTAGCGATTTACATCATTTACAAAAAGACGCCATTGGCGGATTAGTCAATTATTTGATCACCGCGATTGAACTCGTTGATTTAACCCAAACTGACAATGTAGCTTTTGAAGAAACGTTATTGCAATATAACGCTAAGTTGCCGCAAGTAACATTGGCAGCACTACAAATATTTAAAGATTTTGTTTTAGAGTTCGTTATAAAACAACCAAGTATTCAGCGGGTTGAATATCAAGGCCAACAAATAGTGATGGAAATATTTGAAGCACTTGTCTCAGATCCTATGCGCTTATTACCAAAACATACAGCAAAACGCTGGCAATTAGCTCAAGATAAAGGTGAAAATTCACATCGTATTATTGCTGATTACGTCTCAGGAATGACCGATGTATATGCCACCAAATTATACAGCACCTTATTTGTACCGCATAATAATCCAGCATTTCATGTGTAATGGAACCTAGAGCTTAGAACCTAGGATCTAGTAGGGTGTGCAATGAGGTACGAATTGCACACAAAATACCAACCAATAACTAATCGTTTATTAGTCTTTTCTCAGCACAGGCGATAATAAGCGTGCGTGTACGGTAATTTCTTCACGATCGTAATATAAATGCTTGGCGTAAATTTCATATTTAACGTGTTCTTTAGTAAACATATCTTTAATTAACTGTAAGTCTTTTTGCACCTCTTGATAACGCCCTTTCATAGGTAACTTCAAGTTAAACATTGCTTCTTTACAATAACCATTAAGTAACCATTGCGCCATTAGCTTAGCCACGCGAGAGGGTTTTTCGATCATATCGCATACTAACCAATAAACATTTTGTTTCATCGGCGTATATTTAAAACCATCAACCATATAATGTTTAACTTGTCCCGTTTCCATTAAAGACTCTGCCATAGGACCATTATCAATTGAGGTTACCATCATGCCACGACGCACTAATTGATATGTCCAACCACCTGGTGCTGCACCTAAATCTACCGCGCGTAAACCTGAGGTTAAACGTGTTTCACGTTCGTCTTTAGGAATAAAATTCAAAAACGCTTCATCTAATTTTAAAGTAGAGCGGCTAGGCGACTGTGAAGGAAATTTTAACCGCGGAATACCCATAATGTGTTCAGAACTATTATGTGTAAATGAATAACCTAAAATAACTTGTTGGCCACTTAAAAATAACGCGTGTAAATTAACTCCATCGTTATTGCCCTTTTCGGTTAGTACTTTTGTTTTTCTTAACGCTTGACGCAATGGCACAGAAAGCTTTCGACAAAATTTAGACAGTGATTTACCATCATTAGTGTCGGGAGTTTCCATACGTAAATCGCTGTACTGCCATTCTTCACCTAACGCTTCACAAATAGCTTCAACACGATTATATTCAGGTAGTTCTATTTTGTCTGTTACGGTGGCAAACCATTGACGAGCGAAAATAAGGCGTTTTAATGGTAATTTTTGCAGTAATTTTTCAGCATCTTCGCTTTGATGTAAATGAAAATAGACTAAGCCTTGCTTTTTACTGAGCTCTAAATAACCATAAATTTCATTCCAAGCGGCTTTCTCTTGGATTTCTGCCCCACATTCTTTTTCGAATCCGGGGCGACAATATAAAACAATTGCGGTCATTTAAGGTTATTTCCTAAGCTGTGCTGATACGGCTAGCATTAACCAACCCAATGCTAGTGTGCTACCGCCAAAAGGCGCTAGTTTACCGAAAAAGGGCAATAGATGAAATGTTTTAAAGTATAAAGCACCACTAAAAAACAAAATACCAAGAAAAAAGCAATAAGCACTGATCAATAATGCATAAATCGACTTAATTAAAACTTTATCAACCGTACTATTTTCAAGTGTTAACTTTAACCACACTAAAACAATAAATAAGGCAAGGGTATGAATAAACTGCATTGCAACGGCAATCACTAAACGTCGTTGTTCGTCAAATAGTAATGCACTTCCCGCATGGGCTAACCACGCAGAAAACAACACCGAAAATGCCCCGCTAATACCGACAAAAGCAAATAAAAATTTTAACTGTTTATCTATAACTAACTCACTTTTGTTCATTGATAAAACTCACTATATGTTGTGCTGCACTTACAATATGTTGTTGTAAGGTAAAACCCGATTTAATTCGCGGTTTAAAACTATGATCGCCATCTTTTAGAAAGACGATTTTATAATGTGAGGGTAACTGATAACTAAGTATTTCCTCTTTATTACCTAAGGCATCACGCTCACCTTGAATAATTAAACTTGGCTGTTGTGCATTCAATAAAGGTTCAAGCCTTAACGACTCTGGTTTTTTTTGTGGATGAAAAGGATACCCTAAGCACACTAGTCCTTTAATATTTTTTGTTAGCTCGCTAAACTCTTCAGTGGCTAACAGTGTTGCAGCAACGCGACTGCCCATCGATTTTCCCCCAATAAATAATGGTAAAGCAAAGTCAATACCATTATTTTTATCAAGTTGAAACTCAGTTAACACCTTTTGATAAGCAAGTAAAAGTTTCGGCATTCGATCTGGCGGATAGCGTTTACCGTCTACTAAACGCTTGTTCATATAGTCAAAATTAAAACGAATGACATTAATTTGTTGCTTGGCTAATAATTCACTCATTTGTGTCATAAAGCTATGGTGCATATCAGCACCGGCACCATGAGCAAAAACAAAATTAGCAATGGCATTTTCTGCTGGGGTTATTAATAATTTATTCATCTGCTCATCATTAGTGCTTTCATTAATACTCTTCATTAGTGATCTTCATTAATAGGTTTCATTATTAAGGTCTTCTTCGCTGCGCACCGTATTCAGCACCCATTCACGAAAAGAAGCAATTTTACCTAACCCCATTTGTTCTTCTCGACATACAATATAAAAGCTACTTTTAGAAATAAGTACGTGCTCAAACGGTACAATTAATCGCCCCATATCAATATCAGGCTTAGCAAGTACACTATTGACTAAAGCGACTCCTTGCCCGTAAATTGCAGCTTGTAACACCATTGACGAATGACTAAAAATAGCCCCATGATTAACATTAGCGCCTTTTACACCAACTTCTTTAAACCAGCGCTTCCAATCACGACGTGAGGTGTCATGCAATAAGGTATGCTGAGTTAAATCGGCAACTGTCTCTAATGGTTTTTTACCCTGCAAAAGCAAAGGTGAACAAACGGGAACTAAATATTCAGTATGAAGCTTTTCAGCATAGACACCACTCCAACGTCCTCGTCCGTAATAAATAGCAATATCAACATCTTCTGTTAAAGAATTATCTGCTTGGTCGACCGCTTTTATTCTGACATCAATTTCAGGGTGTAGTTGATTAAAAGTATTAAGTCGAGGTACTAACCATTGAATAGCAAAACTCGGTTGCATACTTACGGTTATTGCACCTTTAGCACCTCGAGCCAATAATTTTTCAGTGGCTTCATGCAAGGCCGTAAATATGTCTTTAATATCGAGATAATAAGACTGCCCTTCTTCGGATAACAACAGCGAACGGTTCTTTCGCATAAATAACTTTATGCCTAAATGCTCTTCAAGAGATTTTATTTGGTGGGAAATTGCAGCTTGCGTGACGAATAATTCTTCAGCAGCTTTAGTAAAGCTTAATTGCCTAGCTGAAGCCTCAAATGCTCGCAAAGCGTTTAAGGGCGGTAGTTTATTAGCCAAAACATTTCCTTTAAAGAATAAAAATATAAATATTGAATGAATAATTAATTGCCATTAAGAGCATTTATATTCGCATTAGCTTTTCTAATGCAAAACATTATAATTCATCATTTTAATAATTGCCAGTTTTTGCGTATTATTTGCCCCGTAGATGAAAGGCGACATTCTCTCAATAACATTTGTAGTGCTATTAATAACGGTACTAATAATGATATTGAGTAAACAATAGGGTATTAAAATACATACTCTTAAATAAAGTGAGCAGTCCAAAAAACATCTATAAGGATAATTGACGTTTAAATACATTTGGATCAAAAGGGTACAAACATGAAATCAATCAACACTTTATCAATATTTATAACACTTTGCTTAACTTTAGTGATTACTTTAATACTAAGTTCAATGACAGTGCGCGCCGCAGAGTTACCTAAAACTCAGCTTGAAAAAGTTGAGACACTAAATAAAGCCATTTTTACTCAACAAGCAATGCAGACTATTGCAAGTTCGATGGCGAGTTTACAATTAAACACAACTAACGATGATATTTTAAACATTAACACTTTAGTTGCAAAACAAATTAGCCTAAATAAAACTAATACCTCTGAGAAAGCAATTAACGTGACTGATATTGCAGATTAGTTATAGCTAAAAACCTTTATGAATATTTGATGCTATTTATAAAAAATTAGTTAAGAGATTTTAATATACCGCGATAACAATTCCCAACCTGCTATTACGGTATTTTTTTATCAATTTTTGTCGCAGCAGGAGAATATGCTCCTGCATTCTCTAATAAGTCACATCCATGTGACGTAAGCGGCGACCTACAACTGTATTCAGCCTTTGTAGGTTGTCCCGAGCAACGCGAGGCGCAACACTTCACGATGCCACTTCAGCCACTTCAACAATTATGTCGTTACAATAGGATTAAAACTTTTAACTAACTCGTCAACGGCTTTCATTTGCTCTAAATAGGGTAATAATTTATCTAAAGGCAAAGCGCAAGGACCATCACATTTTGCATTATCAGGATCTGGATGAGCCTCAATAAATAAGCCCGCAATCCCCAATGCCATGCCACTACGTGCTAGTTGTACCGCTTGGGCGCGACGACCATCCGCGCTATCACTTCTACCACCAGGTTTTTGCAATGCATGCGTGGCATCAAAAATTACGGGAGCATAGTTTTTCATCTCATCCATTGCCAACATATCCACAACTAGGTTGTTGTAACCATAACAACTGCCACGTTCACATAAAATAATTTTATCGTTACCCGCTTCAGCAAACTTGGTAATAATATGACGCATTTCGTGAGCCGCTAAAAACTGAGGTTTTTTAACATTAATAATGGCATTCGTTTTTGCCATTGCGACAACTAAGTCGGTTTGACGTGCTAAAAATGCAGGTAATTGAATAACATCAACTACTTCGCTAACGGGTTGAGCCTGATAAGGTTCATGCACGTCAGTTATTATAGGCACATTAAAGGTTGCTTTTATTTCAGAAAATATTTTTAAGCCTTCTTCTAAACCTGGACCTCGATAAGAGTTTACCGATGAGCGATTAGCTTTATCAAATGAGGCTTTAAAAACATAGGGAATACCTAGTTTTTGGGCCACTTCAACATAATGTTCAGCAATACGCATAGCTAAATCGCGTGATTCGAGTACATTCATACCACCAAACAGTACAAAGGGTTGCTCATTAGCAATATCAAAATTCGCTAATTTTATTGATTGTAAACTCATTTTTTTCTCAATGTTATGTTAATTAATAGACTGTAGAATTTGTCCACAAAGCCAAGCCATATAAGTACCTACAGTATAACCTAATACTGCTAGTAACACTCCAACGGGGGCTAAACTTGGATGAAAGGCTGATGCGACCACGGGTGCCGAAGCAGCTCCGCCAACATTTGCTTGTGAGCCAACCGCCATATAAAACAATGGCGCTTTTATCATTTTAGCCACAATCAACATTAAACTGGCATGAATTAGCATCCAAATTAAACCAATAACAAAATATATTGGTGCTTGCGCGATCATAGTGACATCCATGTGCATACCGATTGATGCAATTAAAATATACAAGAATGCTGAGCCTATTTTAGACGCGCCAACGCCTTCTAATTCACGTAAACGAGTAAAAGAAAAAGCTAAACCCACGGTAGTAGCAAAAACGATCATCCAGAAAAATTTACTATGAAAACTAAAACGCGCCAATTCAGGGTAATTAGCAACAAAAAATGGGGTTATGGTATCAGCAAATAAATGAGCAAAACCTGTAACACCAAAGCCAACAGCTAAAATTAACATAAGATCGGTTAAGGTTGGATTACGTTCATGTTTGGCTCTAAATAATTCGACTTTTTCTTTTAATGCCGTAATAGCTGAAGTGTCTGCGCCTGATTTTTTATCAATAACATCAGCTTTCGCTGCCATGATTAATAAGACAGCCATCCAAAGGTTTGCAACAATAACATCAACGGTGATCATCGCTGAAAATATTTTATCGCCTGCCCCGTAAATCTCTTTCATTGCCGCTTGATTAGCGCCGCCGCCAATCCAACTACCCGCCACAGTTGTCATGCCTCGCCAAACGGCTTCTGGTCCATCGACTCCTAATAATTGCGGATCAAAACTAGCGACGATAAGTAAAGCAATAGGGCCACCAATAACAATTCCTAAAGTACCAGTTAAAAATAAAATAACGGCTTTTGAACCTAATTTTCCGATTGCTTTTAAATCAACACTTAAGGTTAATAAGACTAAACAAGCAGGTAATAAATAACGTGAGGCGACAAAATAAAGCTTAGATTCATTTCCGTTAATAACACCAAAAGTATTTAATAATGAGGGCAAAAAATAACAAAGTAATACCGCAGGTACGATACTATAAAATTTTTGCCAGTGAGCATTTTTACTTTGGGCGGTATAAAATACAGCACCTAACATTAAAGTAAGTATGCCTAAAACAGTTGCGTCATTGGTAATTAAAGCGGTATTTGTCATAGTTTTCCTGTTTTTGTTTTTAGACGTATTGAAATAGCGTGTATTTAAAGCATTAAAGAAAAATGCTGAAATAAATTCAGCATAACGACTTTACCTAATGCTAATGTAAAATAGTATTACCTATTTGTATATTATCAAGCTGTATTTTTAACAGTTGTGCCGCGGGATCGTCCGGACATTGCTCAACAAAATACCGATAATCATCATAAGCCACTTTAAAACAATCTAATTGGTGAAACAAAAAACCACGATCACGGCGTTCAATAGGATCATCGGGTTTAATCGCCAATAATAAATCAACACAACGCAATGCCTGTTGAAACTTTTGTTCATTAATTAAGGCATTTTTTAAATTAAGTAAATAGTTACGCAATAAAACAGTGTTGGACTCGCTTTCTAAGGTGATATTTTCAGGATCGCCTTCAATATCAGTCAAACGCTGATCTAATGTATGCCAATCAATAGGTTCGCCAGTGATCGGTTCAAAAATTACCGCATAATCCTCATCGCAAATGATTCTCATCATTAACATTTTGGGAATAAAAACCACATCACAGATTAGACCGCAGCGTTGCGCAAGCTCTTGCATAACAATCACTTTTAAAGCTGGCGCCATAGTTCGTTGAGCTAAAGCGGGCGCTAAATGATAGCATTCACTGCCAAGTGATTTTTGATGGGCTTGTTCAATAAAAAGCAACTTAACAAACATATTTTCTAAAAAGCACTGTACTTTAATTAACGGGTCTTCTTCTGGTGTAATAGCCTGCAGGCTATTCTCAACTAAACATTCAAATTGATCCGTTAATGGCTCGCTTTTACCAAAAATATGTTCTTCTATTAATAATAATGCTTTTAATAGGTTAACTCGTTCATTAGCCAGTTCAGATAATAATAATGAATTCATAATAATATTAATAAATGTTAACTTATAAATATAAAGGAGCTTTAGTAATAGCTAAGCGCACAATAAGCATTATCCAGCCCATAGCGCCCAAATAGCCAATAATCTGCATCGTTTTATTGCGTGCTAATTTTAAGGTGTAGTAGCCGGTAAAAATATAAGCAAGTACAGCAAATAATTTTTCAGCAAACCAATAATGTTCTAACGGATTAATACTGAATTTAACCGCTAAAGCTATACCTGAAACAAACAGTAAAGTGTCAATAATATGAGGTAAAACTTTCATCCATTTTTGTTGTAATTTATCTGAGCCTTTCAATAACCAAACAAAGCGTAAAGTAAATAATAAAACACTCAGTAGTGCTATTGTCATGTGTAAATGTTTGATAATAAAATTCCTGTGCTGTGATTGTTTTTCTTTTATATAACATGGACATTATTCGTTTATCAACCAAGTTGCTTGTGTAATACGATCATTATTACTGTAGTCTTTAAATGACTGTACTTGGCTGTAACCCAACTCAATTAAAATTTTTTGTACTTGTCCTGCTTGTTCAAAACCATGTTCAAATAATAAATAACTATTATTTTTTAAATATTTTCGTGCTTTTTCTGCAATAAAACGAATATCTTTAAATCCACCTTCATCGGCGACCAAGGCTGATTTAGGTTCAAAACTCACATCACCTTGCTCTAAATGTTGGTCATTTTTGTCAATATAGGGCGGATTAGAAACGATAAAATCAAACTTATGTTGACCATCAACTTGCGTAAACCAATCACTTTGATAAATATTAACTTGCGTTAACTTTAAGTGTTGTGCATTTTGTTTCGCCAGCTCAACTGCCGCATGATTATAATCAACTGCGTCTAATTGCCAGTGTGGATTTTCACTTGCTAGTGCCAAAGCTATAGCGCCTGTGCCTGTACCTAAATCTAAACCTCGTATATTTGGGCTATTATGATTCTCAAATAATGACAAAACTTGTTCAACTAATATTTCAGTATCAGGACGAGGAATTAATGTTACAGGTGATACTTTAAGGGTTAAAGACCAAAATTCTTTTTCACCCAAAATATAGGCAATAGGCTCACCATTAACACGACGTGTTAATAATTGTTGAAAAGCACTGAGCTCTACAGCACTTATAACCTTTTCTGGCCAAGTTAATAAATAAGTAACCTCTTTATTAAGTACATGAGCCAGTAATAGTTGTGCGTCTAGTTTTGCACTGTCTGATAATGTTGATAACGCGATAGTTCCTTGTTCAACTACTGAGAAAATTGAACAAGGTAAAAATGCTTTATGCTCATTAATCATTTTCCGCTAAAGCCGCTAATAGATCTGCTTGGTTTTCTTGCATAAGTGGTTCTAATACTAATTGCAAGTTACCTTCCATAATTTCATTTAAACGATAAAGTGTTAAATTAATACGATGATCGCTCATCCGTCCTTGAGGGAAATTATAAGTACGAATACGTTCAGAACGATCGCCACTTGCCACTAAATTACGACGCGACGATTCTTCTTCACTACGACGTTTTTCATCTTCAGCTTGTTGTAAACGAGCTTGTAAAACTGACATCGCTTGCGCGCGGTTTTTATGTTGTGAACGCTGATCTTGACACTCGACCACCACGCCTGTTGGTACGTGAGTAATACGAATAGCAGAATCTGTTTTATTAACGTGCTGACCACCTGCACCTGAAGCGCGAAAAGTGTCAATACGCAAATCGGCTTTGTTTATCTCAATGGCTTCTGATTCAGGAATTTCAGGCATAACTACTACCGTACAAGCAGAAGTGTGTACTCGACCTTGCGATTCTGTTTCAGGCACACGTTGTACTCGATGTCCGCCAGATTCAAATTTCATTTGCCCATAAACGCCATCACCATTGACTTTCATAATGATTTCTTTATAGCCGCCCTGCTCACTTTCATTTGAATTCATTACTTCTATTTTCCAGCCTTGCTTTTCAGCATAACGGCTGTACATACGAAATAAATCTCCAGCAAAAATAGCCGCCTCATCACCGCCAGCGCCAGCACGAATTTCAACAAAACAGTTACTGTCATCATTAGGATCTTTTGGCAATAAAAGTACTTGTAATTCGTCTTCAAGCTTTTCTATTGCTTTTTTGGCGCTTTTAAATTCTTCTTGCCCCATTTCTCGCATATCTGGGTCATCATCTTTAAGCATACTTTCAGCTTCAGCAAGATCATTTTCGGCTTCTTGGTAAGCGTGAAATGCTGTAATAACCACTTCTAATTGTGAAAATTCTTTTGATAATGCTCTAAATTTATCTTGATCGGCTAACGTATCAGGATCAGACAGTAATGCTTGTACTTCTTCAAAACGCTCAACTAAGCCTTCAAGTTTGGAGTAGACTGATTTATTCATTAAAAATTCTTTATAGGTTATTTGTTGTTTATTAATTATTGGATGGGTAAATTGTCTTTATCTAATATTTAATTAATTTACCGATTAATGCTTATTATATTCTGCTTTAATCTTGTGGATTTATATCAAAAATATCACGTAAATAAATTAATCGATCTAATTCACCTCCTTGTGCTGCAGATTGTAAGGCATTAGTAGGCGCATGCATAAACTTATTTGTTAACTGTGTAGCCAATTGTGCCATAATTACTTCTGGCTTTTTACCATTTTGTAATTGTTTCAAAGCTTTATCTAATAATATATCGCGTTCAGTTAAACACTGTTTACGATATGTGATCACCGCGTCTTGGGTATTTAAGCCACGTAACCATGACATAAAACTGTCTGTCTGACCTTTTACTATCACCTCAGCTTGTACCGCAGCTTTACGACGATTATCTAAATTTTTAGCGATAATGCCTTGTAAATCATCGACTGTGTATAAAAAAACATCTTCAAGTTCATTAACTTGTTCTTCTATATCTCTTGGTACCGCTAAATCAACCATAAGAATAGGTTTATGTTTACGTGCTATGAGTGCTTTTTCTACCATACCTTTACCAATTAACGGTAAAGTGCTCCCTGTAGAGCTAATAACAATATCAGCATTTCCCATGTGCTCAGGAATTTGTGCCAAGGTGATCACATCAGCGCCAATTTCATCCGCCATTTTTTCTGCGCGCGCAATGGTACGATTAGCAACAGTCATTTTACCAACATTGTTTTCATACAAATGTTTTGCCACTAATTCAATGGTTTCGCCAGCACCAACTAATAATACTTTTGATTTATTTAGTTTTCCGAAAATATGCTTCGCTAAATTAACAGCAGCAAAAGCAACGGATACGGCATTAGCACCAATTTCAGTTTCTGTTCTAACTTGTTTCGCAACTCCAAAAGTACGCTGAAATAAACGTTCCATCACTAATGCCATAGAACCAGCCGCTTTTGCTTGGCTATAGGCTTGCTTCATTTGACCTAAAATTTGTGGTTCACCTAAAACTAAAGAATCTAAGCCACAGGCAACTCGCATCATGTGATTGACTGCATTTTGATCTTGATGCCAATATAATGTAGGGATTATAGTGCTTGCGGATACATTATGATGTTGCTCTAACCAAGCAACTATTTTTTCTTGTACCGCAGGAAAATCACCATCTTGCACGACATAAAGTTCGGTACGATTGCACGTAGACAAAATAGCCGCTTCACGACATTGCAATACATCAAGCATTTCTTGCAACGATGCACTGAGTTTGTCAGGATTAAAGCTAAGCTTTTCTCTCACTGCTACAGGAGCAGTTTTGTGGTTTATTCCTACAGCAACAATCGACATAAAATTAAATACGATACCTGAAAACTAAAGCCTAAAATAAAAGACTAACAAATCGAATAATGTAATTTTACGAAAAATAAGGGGAAATTGAAAGGTAGTTAAGCAGATATCACCATTAACTTTATGCCAGATCAAAACTAACCGCTAAAAATATAGCCTTAAAATAAACAAATCTTAAAAATGCACATTGAATACTACTACTATTGTATGCTCCAATAGTATTATATTATTGATGTTATTTTCTTAGTGCCCTATATATGTTCAACACCTTTATTAAACGCTTTTCTTATGGTATTACGCTAACCATTATTCTTTTATTAAGTGCTTGTAGTAGTAATCATTTCCAACAATCATTCCCTTTAAATAAAGCACCAAGCAACCAACAAACTATTCAACAACGAAATCAACAAATGCAGCAGTTATTGCATTGGCGTATTAAAGGTAAAATAGCGTTTATAGAAAAAAACAATACTGCTAAAAGCAAACGTAAAAGTGCCTCATTACGTTGGAGCTATCAAAAAAATAGCGACACTAACAAGGACAATAATATAAAACAGCAAATTGATTTAACAACGTTTATGGGCATCAATATTTTGCATGTTGAAAGTAATAACCAACGACATATGATAAAAGTTAATGGTGAAAATTATTACGGTGATGATTTAAATAAAATGATTTATGCACTCACCGGCTTAAATTTACCCACGCAAGCATTAACGTATTGGCTTAAAGGATTAGCTTATAATAAGCACGATAAAATTATTTATGATGATATAACCCATTTACCTAAAAGCCTCACCAGCACTTTTTTACCTTATGTAACAAACTCACACAAAAAACAACGTTGGCAAGTAAATTATGCTAAGTATAAAAATTTTTCCGATTATAAATTAGCAACAAAGCTAACCATTATTCATCATAATTTAACTATAAAAATAGCAATAAATTCTTGGAGTATTTTGTGAGCAACATATTTTATTCTTTTCCCTCTCCTGCAAAATTAAACTTATTTTTACATATTAATGGGCAGCGTAGTGATGGTTATCACGAATTACAAACCTTGTTTCAATTTTTAGATTATAGCGATACCATTAGTATTTCAGTCAATAAATCAGCACACATAAATTTATTAACTCAAATCGATTCTGTTGCTAATGACGATAATTTAGTGATAAAAGCCGCAACTTTATTAAAACGAGAAGCTTGCCAACGCTCTCCACTACACTCTCGTTTAGGCTGTGATATACGTCTTACTAAAGTTTTACCTATGGGTGGCGGCTTAGGCGGTGGCTCATCTAATGCTGCAACAATACTTTTAGCCCTCAATAAATTATGGCAATTAAATTACTCAATCGATTATTTAGCCAGTTTAGGGTTAACATTAGGTGCTGACGTACCTGTTTTTGTCCGAGGTTTTGCTGCTTATGCTGAAGGTATCGGCGAAAAATTAAGCCCAGCTTCTCCCAATGAATATTGGTATCTAGTTGCTAAGCCGTACTGTTCAATATCTACCCAATCAGTTTTCCAGTCAACTGAGTTACCAAGAAATACACCAAAAATAAATTTAGCCCAAATTAAAGTTGAACAATGTCATAATGATTGCCAAACTGCGGTAATAAAAAACTATCCTGAGGTTGCCAACTTACTGGCTGACTTGGTAGAATATGCCCCGTCTCAAATGACAGGTACTGGTGCCTGTGTATTTTCACGCTTTAACACCAAGGCGGAGGCGTTAACGCTACAGAAAAAGCTCCCTGATGGGATGTTTTCTTTTGTTGCAAAAGGTTTAAATCAATCGCCATTAGTTAAAGCAATAGCGACGATTGATGTTAGTTGCTGATATTCAGCGTAGTCAACCAAAGGTTATAATTAACTCTTTGGTACATCATTAATGTCAAAAGTTTCTAAGGAACTCATCGTGCCTGACATGAAAATCTTTGCGGGTAATGCCACCCCTGAACTGGCCAAAAAAATTGCAGAACACCTATCTATTTCTTTAGGTGATGCCAAAGTAGGCAGCTTCAGTGATGGTGAAATAAGCGTCGAATTAAACGAAAATGTGCGTGGAGCTGATGTTTTTATTATTCAGTCTACCTGTGCACCAACCAATAATAATTTAATGGAACTTATTGTAATGATCGATGCTTTGCGTCGTTCATCTGCTGGTCGTATTACGGCAGTAATTCCTTATTTTGGTTATGCCCGCCAAGACAGACGTGTACGTAGTGCGCGTGTGCCAATCACCGCAAAAGTGGTTGCCGACTTTTTATCAAATGTTGGTGTCGATCGCGTTTTGACCGTAGATTTACACGCCGAACAAATTCAAGGTTTTTTTGATGTACCCGTAGATAACGTTTTTGGTACACCTATTTTACTTGACGATATGATCGCGAATAATTTACAAAACTCTGTGGTGGTTTCTCCTGACATTGGTGGTGTAGTACGTGCTCGTGCCGTAGCAAAATTATTACACGATACAGATTTAGCCATCATTGATAAACGCCGTCCCAAAGCCAATGTTGCGCAAGTTATGCATATTATTGGTGATGTAAAAGACCGTGATTGTATTATTGTTGATGATATGATTGATACGGGTGGTACTTTAGCCAAAGCAGCTGAAGCATTAAAAGAGCATGGTGCGAACCGCATTTATGCTTATGCTACTCACCCCGTTTTTTCTGGCGATGCCGCGAAAAACATTAAAGAGTCTGTAATTGATGAAATTATTGTTACCGACTCTATTGATTTAACCGATGAAATTATTGCTACAGGTAAAGTTCGCCAACTTAGCTTAAGCACTATGCTTTCTGAAGCAATCCGTCGTGTATCAAACGAAGAATCAATTTCAGCAATGTTTGACGCTTAATTGTAAATAAATACTTAAATATATTTTTTACATAAAGAAAAAGCACTTTTTAGTGCTTTTTTTATTTTTATTACCTGAAAAATTTGGCTTAAAGCTAACTAAATGCTATTATGCCGCGCCTTTTTTATCTGTATTGGTTTTAATAATTATTATCAATAATAAGCAGATATAAGGTTTCATTGTTGTTTTTGGTCGCAAAAAACAACACAAATTAACAATGATTAATAACGCTACATGTAAACTTATTAATCTATAAAAAAGAGTATATACCATGACTGATTTATTTACATTAGACGCTGAAGTACGCACAGATTTAGGGAAAGGTGCGAGCCGCCGCCTTCGTCACGCGAACAAAGTTCCAGCGATCTTATACGGTGCAGATCAAGAGCCAGTATCATTAACTTTTGCACACAACAAAGTATTTCGTGCGCAAGAAGAAGAAGCATTTTATTCACATATTTTAACAATTAACATTGACGGCAAGCCTGTTGATGTAGTTATTAAAGATATGCAACGCCATCCATTTAAGCCATTAATTATGCATTTAGATTTTTTACGTGTAGACGCTAAAAAAGCAATCCATAAAAATGTTCCTCTTCACTTTTTAAACGAAGATGTCGTTATTAAAACAGGTGCTACTATTTCTCATCTTGAAAATGAAATTAGCATTGCTTGTTTACCAGGTAACTTACCTGAGTTTATTACCGTTGATTTAGCAAGTTTAGAATCTGGTAACTCTGTACATTTATCTGACATAACTTTACCTGAAGGTGTAACTTCACTTGAACTAGCTAAAGGTGAAGAATACGATAAAGCCGTTGTTAGTGCGAATACGCCTAAAGGCAACGCTTCAGATGATGAAGATGCAGCAGATTCAGAAGAAACAACTGAAGCTGCAGAATAATTATATAACTCATTAAGTTTATGACTATTCAACTTATCGTGGGTCTGGGTAATCCAGGCCCCGAATATACTAGAACTCGCCACAATGCTGGTGCTTGGTTTGTTGAATTACTCGCTCAACAATT
>WGGB01000015.1 GCA_015491935.1 Alteromonadaceae bacterium | reverse complement strand
TCATTAAAACAACACAATTCGTTGCGATAACGCTTTAACAATGGCATAGCATTAGGTTGTGCAAAATCTTCAAATTGCAATAATACATGAGGCCAACGGCGTTTAACCGCTTGAATAAATAAATCTAAAAACTCATCATATTCTGCTTGGTTAATGCGTTTATGACGCGTGCCCATATACATTGGGTCATTCAATAATTTTTCATTATTTGTACCGACATCAAGCATCACAGGTAAGGTATAAGCAGGGCTAATACCACCACACGCGGTATAAAGTGATAATTTACCAATGGGAATACCCATACCGCCAATACCTTGATCTCCTAATCCTAAAATACGCTCACCATCGGTTACTACAATTACTTTTATTTTGTTTTTAGTAGCATTATGTAAAATATCATCAATGTGGTGACGCTCTTCGTAAGAAATAAATAAACCTCGCGAACTTCGATAAATATCAGAAAATTGTTCACAAGCATCTCCCACCGTTGGCGTATAAATGATGGGTAACATTTCGGCTAAATGATCTTGCACTAATTTAAAAAATAACGTTTCATTATTGTCATGTATAGCGCGTAAATAAATATGCTTATTCAAACTGCCTTTAAAACTACTGTACTGCATATAAGCACGTTCAACTTGCTCGTCAATTGTTTCATACCTTGGTGGCAACAAACCAATTAAGTTAAAATTTTGGCGTTCTTCTTTGTTAAAACCACTACCTTTATTGAGTAATGGCGTTTCTAATAAAGAAGGTCCTGCATAAGGGATGTATAAAGGTCTAGTGCTATTTGTCATAATGATTTTAAATATCTACGTTTATTGATTGGCAAGCAGTAGGCTTTTTTATTTAACATAAAGGTCTAATGCTAATTTTATTATTGTGATCAGTATAGTTTAACTTTGCCATACAACAAAGCTTATCAGTGAGAACAGTAACTTAACTTATAGATTAAAATTTTATTGCTTTAATCACATTCAGCGATCCATGCCAGTTGGATCGCTTCTAATACTCGCTCACCGCAATGGTCTGGATCATCATCAAAGCGCCCTAGTGCTAATACCCAAGCACGAAGTTCAGTAAAATGTAATTTTAATGGGTCAACCTCGGGGTGTTGTTCCATTAAGTCTAATGCTATTTCTAACGAGTCTGTCCAGCGTAAACTCATAATATGTCCTACCATAAAAACTAAAATTTAAAGATCAAATGAAACCAAAATGCATCACTGACAAACATGATCACTAACCAAAATACAATTAAACGTGTTTTTTGACATAACTTACAATCGGTATGCCACCATTTTTTAAAAGCTGATTCGTTTTTCATAGACTTATTAATATTTATACCAAGTTAATCAAATTGGTATCACTCCTAGCTTAGCCAAATATTCGCCCTAATAAGGATTTTTTATCTTCATCTACCCGCAGCATTTTATTTGTTGTCGCGGTAGGTAATGGCGAAAAATCATCAATACTCGGAAATTCTACCGCTAATTGCATATGCTCAAAATCACCACTGGCAGGATTAAAGCGGTAGTCTTTTTGCCATTGTTCAATATTTTCAGTTATTTGATTAATAGCATTAACCACAAATTTTACTTCATTATCTGTTGTGGTGGGATGAAACGAAGCTCGTATCCAACCGGGTTTTTCAGCGTAATCACCTTGATTAATTTTGTTAGTGATTTTATTCGAGGTATCATGATCAACATTTAATAAAATGTGACCATAAGTACCAGCACAAGAGCAACCACCACGAGTTTGAATACCAAACCTATCATTAAGTAAACGCACAACTAAATTATAGTGCACATTAGGAATATAAAAAGACACAATGGCTAAGCGTTCGGTAATATTTGGCTCTAACATCACGACTTTATCATTTTCACTTAGCTTTGCCATGACATACTGAGTGATTTCTTGCTCACGCGCGAGAATATTATCAACCCCCATAGCGTCTTTCACTTTTATGGCTAATGCTGTGCGAATACATTGTAAAAATCCGGGAGTACCGCCATCTTCCCGTATTTCAATATTATTAAAAAAGCTATGTTCGCCCCACGGATTAGTCCACGTTACTGTGCCGCCACCAGGATGGTCGGGCACTTTATTTTTATAAAGCGCTTTATTAAAAATTAGCACTCCAGAACTGCCTGGACCGCCCAAAAACTTGTGTGGTGAAAAGAAAATAGCATCAAGTGTTTGCTGTGGATTTGTCGGGTGCATATCAATATCAACATAAGGTGCTGAACAGGCAAAATCGACAAAGCAAACGCCACCATGTTGATGCATAATTTCGGCTAATTGATAATAAGGAGTTTTAATACCTGTAACATTAGAGCAAGCAGTAAAAGAGCCTATTTTAAATTTTCGTGATTGATATTGTGTCAGTAATTCTTGTAAATGCGTTAATGACGGTAAGCCATTTTCATCGGGGCTAATAATTTCTAAGGTGACATCACATTCGTACCATGTTGTTTGATTAGAATGGTGTTCCATGTGTGTAATAAAAACGACAGGTTTATCATCGTCAGTAAAATGTACTTGTTCTTGCATACGCTCAGGAATACGTAAACCTAAAATGCGTTGAAATTTATTCACTACTGCGGTCATACCCGCACCTGCAGTAATTAAAATATCATTATCACAGGCATTCACATGGTGTTTTATAACTTTTTGTGCATCATGGTAAGCATGAGTCATTGCACTACCGGTTAAATTGGTTTCGGTATGGGTATTAGCCACATAAGGACCTAGCTGATTAACGATATAGTCTTCTATAGGTTGATATAAACGACCACTCGCTGTCCAGTCAGCATAAATAATGGCAAGTTGTTGTTGATTAATTTTATGGACTAAACCTTCACCAATAATGTGTTGGCGAAACGCTTGAAAATGTTGCTCTAATGATATGTCAGACTTTAGCATAATAATAACCCTTTTTAATTTATCTTACCTATTTAAACGTCTGGCAATGGTAGTTCGGTAGAGCATTTTATCTCTTCCATTGCAAAACTAGAGGTAACATCACTTAAGTCGGTTGCTTCAATAAAACGTTTATAAAAATCGTCATAAGCCGCAATATTTTTAACTATAACCCTTAATAGGTAATCGTATTCACCACTCATACGATAAAAGTCAACCACTTCAGGAAAAGCTGAGACCGTTTGTGAGAATTGCTCTAACCATGCTCTGCTATGATGCGATGTTTTAACTTGCACAAATACCGAAACATTTAGATCTAGCATTTGTGCATTAAGTAATGCCACACGTTTACGAATAATGCCGCTTTTTTCAAGTTTTTGTAGCCTACGCCAACAAGGCGTTTTAGTTAAACCAACCAGTTTAGCAACCTCTTCGACAGCGATACTAGCATTACTCTGTAAAATAGCAATAAGTCGCAAATCAATAGCATCTAAGTGCATTTAATACTCAATAAATAACAAAAATTAGGAAATACATACTAAATCGTTGTTTTAAACTTTGTCAAGGTAGAATACTATTTCACCAACAACCCCATTACTGAAATAGTATTTCGATAAAAAGAAATAATTTTTCTAAAAAAAAATTGATTAAACACAAACTATTCGTATTTTACAGTGCAACTGTTGCCTAAAATCGTCATAATAGCGCCCTATTCATTATTTGTTTTGAGTGTACCATGATGCAAATTACCGACCTTCAGCAAGAACAACAAATTACGCCATTATTTCGATTAGGTTTTCGTCCTTTTTTCTTAAGTGGAGCCTTATTTAGTGTTATTGCCATTATATTATGGTTATTTATATTAAAGGGTAAAATAGCTTTGCAACCTTTTGGTAGTGGTTATTGGTGGCATATTCATGAAATGATTTTTGGTTTTGCTTGTGCCATTGTTGCAGGATTTTTACTAACCGCGGTACAAAATTGGACAGGTACACGCGGCATTTATGGTCGTAAATTAATGTTATTGTTTACGATATGGCTATTAGGTCGTATTGTTATGTTATATCCTCAACTATTGGGCAATACTCTTAGTTCATTTATCGACTTAAGTTTTTTGCCATTAACCGCTTTTTTTCTTGCTCAGCCCATTATTAAAGTAAAACAATACCGTAATTTATTTTTTATTCCTTTATTGGGTTTGTTTACGCTAGCTAATTTAGAAATGCACTTAGCCGTTTATTATCCGAGTATCTTCAATGTAACCTTTGCTGGCTACAGTGGTGTTATGTTAGTCATCTTTTTAATGTCGGTTATGGCGGGACGCGTATTACCTATGTTTACAGCCAACGGTACAGGTACACAAAAAGTATTGCCCATTAAAATACTCGAAATTATCACTAATGGCAGTTTGGCTCTGGCTATGTTGTCATTAGTGTTACAACCCTTGATCGGTTTTAATAATATAGTATTTGCGTGTATTTTAATTATTGCTGGTGTTGCACAGGCAATACGTTGGTTAAGGTTGCGCCCATGGATCACTTTAGGTGTTCCATTGTTATGGTCATTTCATTTTGCTATTTTATTTGTTTGGTTTGGTCTTATCATTTTAGGTATCAGCTACTTACAAACAGATGTTCCTGTTAATCATGTTTGGCACTTACTCACTATTGGTGGCATTGGTGGTATTATTTTAGCGATGACATCACGTGTTTCTTTAGGTCATACGGGACGCCCTTTAGCTCCGCCTAAAGTGATGAATATTGCTTTTATGGCTATTTCATTGGCAGCACTTATTCGAGTGTTTGGACCTTTATTAATTCCAACAAAAGCATTTATTTTTTACGATATTAGTGGTTTTTTCTGGCTAGTTGCTTTTGGTTGCTTTGTCGTTAAATATGGCCCTATGTTGTTATCTGGTCGTGCCGATAATCGTCCTGGTTAACGAGAGAGTAAAGATATTACCTCACATCTGAAGGTGTGAGGTAGTTCTATTATCTCTATATAAACAGAGTTAGCCTTGTTGTGACAGGTATATTAGCTCAAACGCTGCTATCTACTTCTATCTACTTCGATATATTATTTATTACTATACTATAAAAAATTTTCAAATAAGTGACTTAAAAATCAGCCCCCAAGCCGCATTAACTAAATAGTCAATAAGTGTTAGTACTTATTCACCCGATAAGAGGTAAGGAAAAAGGGCGATTGCAATGCGCCCTAAACTCAATTATCCCTTAATATCTAACCTCTGAATAAGTATTAACTATTATCACCTGCTTTGTCATCTACAGGTGTCGTTGTTTCCACCTCAATACGATCAACACGCTGCAAGCCTCGTGGCAGCTTATTACCACGGCGACCACGTTCACCACAATAATGTTCAATGTCACTCGCTTTAAGCGTTAGCTTACGCTTACCAGCGTGCAATGTAACAGCACCACCTTGCGGTATAATTGTTAATAAGCTGACATATTCTTCACGTGATTTTGCGCGTGCCGATGGAATATTAATAATTTTATTGCCTTTACCTTTACTCAATACAGGTAAATCTTTCACCGGAAAGACCAACATACGACCTTCAGTGGTAATGGTTAAACATAGATCATTAGCTAAATCATGTAACGGTTGTGGTTTCATCACTTTTGCCGATTGAGGTAAACTAATTAATGCTTTACCATTTTTATTACGACTTACCATATCAGCAAAACAATCAACAAAGCCGTAACCTGCATCGCTAGCCATTAAAAATTTATCATCATCGTTCGCCATCAAAGTATGCACAAAAGCAGCGCCATTACTTAAATGAAAACGACCGGTTAAGGGTTCTCCTTGGCTACGTGCTGTGGGTAAACTATGGGCGTCGGTCGCGAATGCTCGCCCCGATGAGTCAATAAAAACTACAGGGCAGTTACTGCGCCCTTTCGCTGAATCTAAGTAACCATCACCCGCTTTATAACTTAAAGATTGCGGATCAATATCATGCCCTTTCGCACAGCGCGCCCAACCTTTTTCAGACACGACAACGGTTACGGGTTCATTTGGCATTAAATCTTTCTCTGTTAATGCTTTTGACTCTTTGCGCTCAACTAAGACTGAACGACGATCATCCCCATAAAGTTTAGCGGCTTCTAAGATCTCTTTTTTCATTAACGTATTCATACGTGTTTTAGAGCCAAGAATTTTTTCTAACTTTTCACGCTCAATATTTAATTCGTTTTGCTCAGCTTTAATTTTTATTTCTTCAAGCTTAGCTAGCTGACGTAATTTAATTTCTAATATGGCATTAGCTTGAATATCTGTTAATGCAAAACGTGACATTAATTCAACTTTTGGTTCATCAAAAGTTCGAATAATTTCAATTACTTCATCAATATTTAAATAAGCAATAAGCAAGGCATCTAAAATATGTAAACGCGCTAAAATTTTATCCAGTCGATATTGCAAACGACGACGAACGGTTTCGCGACGATATTCTAACCACTCAGTTAAAATATCACGAATATTTTTAACCGCAGGACGATTATCTAAACCGATCATATTAAGGTTAACACGATAACTTTTTTCTAAATCGGTACTGGCAAATAAATGTTGCATTAACTGTTCAATATCAATGCGATTTGAACGCGGTACGATCACCATACGGATAGGGTTTTCGTGATCAGACTCATCACGTAAATCAACCACCATAGGCAATTTTTTCGCCTGCATTTGACTGGCTATTTGTTCTAATATTTTGCCGCCAGAAGCCTGATGCGGCAACGCGGTAATAACAATTTCACCCTGCTCAATATCATAAACAGCACGCATTTTGATAGAACCACGCCCTGTTTGATATATTTTTTCTATATCTGCTTTCGGCGTAATAATTTCAGCATCAGTTGGGTAATCTGGCCCATGTATATATCCAAGTAAATCAGCAACTTCCGCTTTAGGCTGCTCAATTAAATGCACACAAGCATTAGCGACTTCGCGCACATTATGAGGTGGAATATCGGTTGCCATACCTACAGCAATACCCGTTATGCCATTGAGTAAAATATGCGGTAAACGTGCAGGTAATGTTTTGGGCTCTTTCATGGTGCCATCAAAATTAGGCGACCAATCAACCGTTCCTTGCCCTAATTCAGACAATAATACTTCACTAAATTTAGATAATCTCGCCTCGGTATAACGCATGGCAGCAAATGATTTAGGATCGTCAGGAGCACCCCAGTTGCCTTGTCCATCAACCAGCGGATAACGATACGAGAAAGGTTGCGCCATTAATACCATAGCTTCATAACACGCACTGTCACCATGAGGGTGAAATTTACCTAAAACATCACCTACGGTACGAGCAGATTTTTTATATTTAGCTGCAGCCGACAACCCTAACTCTGACATGGCATAAATAATACGGCGTTGTACGGGTTTTAAACCATCACCAATATGGGGCAAAGCTCTATCCATAATCACGTACATGGAATAATTTAGGTAAGCTTCTTCAGTGAAACGTCTTAATGGTTGTTGCTCAACACCATCCATACTGTATTCTAACGCATCAGTCATAAGGGAATTTTCCAAATATAAAAAGGTAAAAATATCAAAAAATAATTTTTTTATTATATACTCATGTTACTTCAATATGCTCGTTTCAGCGAGAATTAAAAGGCTTAGAGGCAAGGCATTGATTGAAGAGAATGGTTGTTCCCTTGTCGAAATCAATAACGCAGCATATAAGCCTTTTAAACTCGCCCTACGGGGATTTCCGAGGAAATCATGCTCATCGTTGCACCTTTTTTTAAGGGAACAACCATTAATTAAAAGCTGCGTCTTGATCATGAATTTCTCAGCGATCCTGAAACAGATATCTTGAAGTATCATGAGTATAATAGCATTAGCTTATATGAATTTGTCCTAAGACAAAACCATTGCAAGTCGATGTTTTTATTTTTTGTAATAGTTTTTTTGAATTAATATTATCTTAATTCAACAAAGTTTGAATTATGTACTACGAATAGTTAATTTTGGTTGATTTTCATCTTGTTCAAGCAATGTTAACTCTGCTAAATTATTGCTACAAATTACTTTATTACGCCCTAATTTTTTAGCTTTAAACATGGCGGCATCGGCAAGATTAATTAATTGGTCAAAGCTTTTTATATTACAGCCGCTTAAACTAGCAACACCAAAACTTGCGGTGACTCCACTTTTAATACCTAAAGCACTAAAATCATAATCAGCAATTTTAGCTCTTAAATGCTCTGCAACCGCTTTAGCTTTCGATAAATCTTCATCGGGAAGTACTAAAGTGAACTCTTCACCCCCTAAGCGAGCAAAAATATCCCGAGTACGTATGACTTCTTGTCCTAGTTTGGTGATTGTTTGCAATACTTTATCACCCATTTGGTGACCATATTCATCATTAATTTTTTTAAAATGATCACAATCGAAATAAACCACACTATACACCAACGATTGAGCAACGTTTTTTTTATGAAGTTGTTCTCCTAAGTAAAATAAGGTTTTTCTATTGACTAAGCTCGTAAGTGCATCGGTACGAGAAAGACGGATCAACTTTTGCCGAATTCGGTATTGCCTATACATCAATACAACAAAACTAATGCCGATAGTAATTAAAATTAAATTATTACGCTTTTGATTACTTTTTAATTCTTTAACTTGTTGAATTTTTTTATGTTCAATTATATTTTGCTCTGCCAATAGCGCATTTTCTTTTAACATCTTTTCCATTTGATATTTTTTAGTCAGTTCCTCAACGATATGTTTTTTCTGGTTTTCAGTATACCGAGCATATTTGTGCAAATAATTTCGTTTATATTCATAAGCTTTATCAAAATTTTTTAATTTTTCATAACTTTGACTCAGCAACAAATCAAAGGCAAAAAATTCAGGCTGATCTAATTGTGTTTTGACCATAGATTTTTCTAACGGCTCTACTGCCAATAATAATTTAATTACTTGTTGAGTTTTACCTTGATAATGCGCTAAACGCGCTTTTATTATGGCCAATAAAAATTGTTCTGCGCTATTTAAAGGTGGTTTAACATCAATAAAATCCTTAAGATTCGTCTTAATCAATTGTGGTGATTTTTTACTTAATTTTACTAAGGCGAGTAATTGAGGACGTATTTTTTGCGCTTGAGCTTTTGTCGTACTTGCCGCTAAAGTGACTTGTTTTAATTGATGACTGCTATCTTGAGAATTTTGAACGTCTTGAGCCAATAAAGACAGACTAGTTAACGCGCAAGTTAACAACACTAGTATTATTTTTTGCCAATGTTTATTGTAACAGCCAGCCATTATACGCATACTTTATTCCGCCCTTGATATTTAGCTTGATAAAGTAAATCATCCGCAACTTTAATTAATTGTTCGAATGCTTTTTTAATGTCATTTTTTTGATTAAATTTAGTTATATCTTCATTACTGAGTGTTGCCACTCCAACACTGATGGTAACTTTACCCACATTATCCCAATCAGTTGACTCTATTAACGATCGCAACCTTTGTGCGCTACTTAGCGCTTGTTCTTTATTTGTGTTTGGCAAAAGCACAATAAACTCTTCACCGCCAAAACGAGCAAAAACATCGGTTTTTCGTAACAAATTAGTGCCAATTTCAGCAATTTTTTGTAACACCATATCACCTTGGTTATGACCATATTGATCATTTATTTTTTTAAAATTATCAATATCAATCATTAATAAGCTAAAAGGACTCTGTTCTATTTGAGCTTTCTTGAGTAATTTAGCTCCTAATTGCATTAAGCGACGACGGTTTGTTAACCCCGTTAAATTATCAATTCGACTCGAGTACAATAACCGATGCTGACCACGCACAAGGCGATGTAATAACCAGGCAAAAATAACCACCACTAATGCAATAAATAAAAAATACATTTTTTGTTGCTGACGGCTATTTTCTACTTTTAACAGCTCTAATGATTGCAACGACGATTTTTTTTTCAAACCTTTAGCTTGTAATTCAGCGCGCTCGCTTTCATAACGCAGACGTATATCTTGAATTGCAGCCGTGCGTTCATGCTTGTAATAATCAATAAAGCCGTCGGTATATTTAGAATAAAGTTTGTAACCTGTTTCATAATGACCTAAAGCACGGTAAATAGTCGCTTTAAGACCAATAATAGATAAATAATTCAAATTATTGGCAGATTTTTCTTTAGATGATATAAGTTTTTCTGCTTGCGTTAAAGCATCTAGCGCCTCATCATAACGCCGCATTCCCTCTAACACATAACCTTTTTGAATTAAAAAATTTAATTTTGCAAAGCCACGTTCTACTTCAGGTAAATATTGTTCTGCAATGCGTAAATACTGATAAGAGGATTCAGTATCTGGTTCTTTTTTATTTAAATAACTCCAACTTAATCCCATGTAAAGAGTATAAAAGGCTTCACTGTTAGCCATTTTTTTTACACTAGGTATTAATTCTTTATAAATTTTTATCGCTTCTTCATAACGCTCATGCCCTTGATAACTATCAGCAATATTAGATAAAGCATTTACTGCATAAGCCGTTTTACCAATATTAATATAATGCTGGTAGGCAGTACGATAAAACTTTAATGACTGATCAACTTGACCAATATAAGCGTATAAGATACCTAGCTCAGTATTAATATAGCCTTGTAAGTCTTCATCTTTTAAGCTGTTTGCTATTTTTAAGGCATCGTTAAAAACGGTTAGAGCAAGTTTATAGCGTTCAGTCTGATAATAAATCGCACCAATATTAATTAACCCCTGCGCAATTAACTGTTGATCATTTAGCGATTGTGCTATGTCTAAGCCATTAAGGTAATCTTCGCTGGCCGCTTGCAAATCATCTAACATCTCAGTAGCGAAGCCACGGTTATATAATAATTCAACCACTAATGCTGAGGGTTTTTTTAAACTATCGGCTATTTTAAGCCCTTTATTGGCTGATTTTTTAGATAATTTATACTTCGCTAATTCAGCATCAAGTTCTGATTGAAATTTATAAAAGGTAAGCTGCTGGATCACACTCAATTTTTCAACATTGCGTTGAGCCGTATTTAATAAAGTTAACGCAGCGAAACTGTCACTATCTTTTAATTTTTTGACTTTATTAATTAATTTAGTGAATTCTTGATTAATCTCGTGAGCACTGGCTAAGTTATTTGTAAACTGTGTTTCTTTATTAATATTTGCAAAAACACCACAAGATATTAACAATAACAAAGGAGCGAATAAGTAGTAATAACTATGACTAAGTTTTTGCTCATTTGAATACAGCATTTTACGCATTTAACTTATTTTCCTCGTGCAAATAACTTTGTATTGATCAAAATTATTTTTATTTTTATTTTTATATAAAACTAAAACAACGGCTTCCTTGCTTAAATGTTAAAGAATATTTTATAGCACCAGTGTAAAACGAATTACCCTAAATTTATATTGATAAATTAAATTTATTTTAATTATGTCTAACTTGTTACATTTAAAAAACAACAAGTTAGTACTAAAAGCTTCGTAAATAATTTATATCAAAACAATAGTCGTTTGATCAATAAGATAACAATAATAACAATCGTTAATAAAAATAAAATGCGTTTACAATCTCAATTTAAAATATTTTAAATCTCATTGAAGCTAGCATCTCTAACTTATTTGGGTATAGAATATTCGCCTTATAAAAACTAAATAATTCAATAAAGTGAGCCTTATGAAAAAATCAATCATTTACAGTACGATAATTTCTGCACTTTTTTTAACTGCCTGCAATGACAGTAAACATACTGAGGTAGCAACGAGTCAACAAACAGCCAATAAACACACCGCTAATACAACCGAAAATAGCAATAATACTCAAACTCAAAATAAAGTAACCTTAGCTCAATTATACCAACAAGCAACTAAAGCTCTTTTTAGTAAACGAGAACTTTCTGCTAGCGTTTATGGTTTGCCCGTGCAAGATGTTGGTGTTTATTATGCTGATAAAATGGAAAATTACAGCCCAGCTAGTGAAAAAAAGTTACGTCAATCTTTGCTCAATATTAATAAAGAGATTGCTAAAACACCACTAAGTAATAATTCTGCCACAGCCAAAACGACTAAAGAAGTTATGTTGAGTTTAACGCGATATTTTGCTGGCAACCCAAACTTTTCAATTGGTTACATTGATACTTGGATGGGGCTTTCGCCCTTTATTATTAACCAAATCAACGGACCTTTAATTAGTACTGTTCGCATTATGCAAACTGATCAAAAAATTATCAGTGAAAAAGATGCGCAAGATTACTTAGCACGTTTAAGTCAATTTGATCAGCTTATTGATAGCATTGCTGCCAAAGTTAATAGCGATGCCGCACAAAATTGGCTACCACCTAAAATTATCTTACAAGGCGCATTACGTTACTTACACAGTTTTACTAAGCCAGAACCAAGTAAACACGCATTAGTGACTTCGTTTGCTAAAAGAGTAAATAAAATAACTGAGTTAAGCGATCAGAAAAAACAACAGTTAATAGCACAAGCAACAGATAAAGTAGCTAATATTGTTTATCCTGCTTATAAAAAAATAACTCAAGTTACCGAACAGTTACTTCCTAAAGCGCGCACTGAGGCGGGTATTTGGGCGCAACCTAATGGTGACAAATTTTATCAAGATGCTATTCACGAATTAGGCGATAGTGATTTAACGGCAGAACAAATTCATCAATTAGGCTTAAGTGAAGTTGCGCGTATCAATAAACAAATGGACACCATATTAAAGGCTCAAGGCTATACTAAAGGTAGTGTTGGCGAACGTATGGTTGCATTAAATGAAGAGCCTCGTTTTTTATACGCTGATTCTCCCGCAGGTCGAGCGCAATTACTTAAAGATGTAAATGGTTACATTGCACAAATTACAGCAAAAATGCCAACCGCATTTAAAGCAACACCTAAATATAAAGTTGAGGTTCGTCCTTATCCTGTCGAGATTCAAGATGGCGCACCGGGTGGCGAATATAATTCACCCTCTATTGATGGTAGTAAACCGGGTATTTACTGGATCAACCTACGTGACATGAAAGCTAACCCTAAATTCGGTTTAAAAACATTAACTTATCACGAAGCTATTCCTGGACATCATTGGCAAATTGCCCTTAATTTAGAGCAAGCAGATATGCCATTTTTACGTCGTATAGCCCCTTATAATGCGTATGCTGAAGGTTGGGCATTATATGCTGAACGTGTTGCCGCCGAAATGGGTATGTATAAAAACGATCCGTTTGGCAACTTAGGCCGCTTACAAGGGGAAATGTTTCGAGCCGTGCGTTTAGTGGTTGACACTGGCTTACATTACAAACACTGGACTCGTGAACAAGCCATTGATTATATGGCTGCACAAACAGGTTCTGCAAAGTCTGATGTAATTGCCGAAATTGAACGCTATATGACTTGGCCAGGACAAGCTTTAGGCTATAAATTAGGTATGCTAAAAATATTATCATTAAGAAAACACGCTAAAGAAGTGTTAGGTGATAAATTTGATTTAGGCGAATTTCATGATGTTGTGCTGTTAGGCGGCGCAGTACCAATGAAAGTGCTTGAAGAAAATATTAATCAATGGATTGCGAGTAAAAACAAGTAGCTTATTTTGATTAATACCAGTTTCATTAATTAAGTGACCTACTTTATACGCAGGAAAAATTGCCAAATACAAGGCATTTATTTTAATAACTAGTTGTTCTAATTGTAAAATAAATAACGCAGTAGTTGGTGATTTTAACCAGTAGAAATGATCACTTAGTTTGT
>WGGB01000014.1 GCA_015491935.1 Alteromonadaceae bacterium | reverse complement strand
TTAAGAGTTTTATATTAGCTCCAGGTGTTCAACGAAGAATACAGCCTGGTTATAATAATTCACTTGTGTCAGGAACAACTAATCAAGTGGAATTAAATACTAGCTCAGTAATAAGCCTTGAAGTGCCATTACCCCCACTAGCTGAACAACACCGCATTGTTGCTAAAGTCGATGAACTGATGGCCTTGTGTGATCAGTTAGAGCGACAAAGCGAACAGAGCATTGCAGCCCAGCAAAGCTTAGTTGAAGTGCTACTGTCGACATTGACAGCAAGTAAAAATGCAGACGATTTTCAAACAAGTTGGCAACGACTTAGCGATCACTTTGACCTGCTTTTCACCACCGAAGCTAGCATAGAGAAACTAAAACAAACCATCTTACAGCTAGCGGTGATGGGCAAACTTGTACCACAAAACCCCAGTGACGAACCCGCCAGCGTTTTACTTGAAAAAATAGCCAAAGAAAAAGCCCTGCTAATTGCAGATAAAAAGATCAAGAAACAAAAGCCACTACCTGCAATAACGGATGAAGAAAAACCGTTTGAATTGCCCGTAGGTTGGGAGTGGAGTCGTTTGTCGGAGCTATTTTCAGTAATTACTGATGGTGATCATCAAGCTCCACCAAAAGCTAGTACAGGCATACCTTTTTTAGTTATTGGTAATTTAAATACAGGGAATGTTGTTTTTGATGGTTGTAGGTTTGTACCTGAATCATACTATGAAAAATTAGATTGGAGTAGAAAGCCCACAAAAGGTGACGTTCTTTATACAGTCACAGGCTCTTACGGTATACCGATAAAAGTAACGTCAATTGAAGAGTTTTGCGTTCAGCGGCATGTTGCAATACTTAAGGCTTCTGCTTCTTCTCCGATACATTATTTAAGTTATTTATTTCAATCAAAATATGCATATGAATACGCGACAGAAATAGCAACAGGAATAGCACAAAAGACAGTGCCATTAACTGGACTTAGGAAAATGCCTGTAGCCATGCCACCTCTACCCGAACAACACCGCATCGTCGCCAAAGTAGACGAGTTAATGGCCTTATGCGATCAACTAAAAGCTCGCCTAAGTGATGTCCAAACCACGCAACTATACCTCGCCGGTGCTGTGGTGAGTAATGCGCTATCTACCAATAAAGCAATAGAGTGTACAATAAAGTGATTACCTAACGTGATACACCATAAAATTATGAACAACTTATCGCTAACTCAATTACTCGTTAATACCGCTAAAGCATGGGAATATGATTTATGAATCAAGACTTAACTGCTTCACTTGTTGCACGTCAGAACGTACTGAACAATCAGTACGCACTGGATAAGCTAGAAGAGCACCTTCAATTAGGCGGGCTTGTTCATAAGGGCGAAATTATTTTTACCAAGGCACAAGTTGCTAACATTTTAGAGATTGATGAGCGGACTATTGAACGGTATTTAGTAAAAGAAAGTGGTGAATTAAAGTCTAATGGATACCAGATCATCAAAGGTAAATCATTGAAAGAACTTAAATTAAACTATGTCGACGACATGAATGTCGTCGACATACTCGACCCTAAGTCTCCTAGTTTAGGTGTATTTAATTTCAGATCATTGTTAAATGTTGCCATGTTGGTAACCGAAAGTGAACGCGCTAAATCTATACGTAGCCGATTACTTGATATTGTTTTAGACGTTGTCGCTGAAAAAACGGGTGGAAAAACACGTTTTATTAACCAGCGTGACGCGGACTATTTACCTACATCTTACATGGAAGAAAGCTATCGTAAGCAATTTACGAATGCATTAAGAGACTATTTAGATTTAGGACCATTCAAATATGGCTTGTATACCGACAAAGTATATCAAGCCATATTTCTTGAAAATTCAGCAGATTATAAGAAAGTGCTAAGCCTTGCAGATAAAGATAAAACGCGCGAAACCATGTATGCAGAAGTGCTTAAGGTTATCGCAAGTTTTGAGCATGGCCTAGCAGAAGAAATGAAAAAATATTTTGAGGAACACGGGCAGAAACTAAAATCGGCTGAGCTAGACCATTTAATTATTCAAGCACAGCAGTCACCTTATTTAAAACCGAGCATTGAAGATGCAAGAATAAGAATGGCGAGTCGAGATCTTGGCTTTAGAGCAGCATTACATCATAAACTTGAAGAATATGTTCAAGCGGTTCCACAAGGCGATTTTGATAAATTTTTAGGTGATAAAAGTCGCTCATTAGAAGAACAACTGTCTGATACCCGAACATTGGAAGTGTTAAAAAGACTAAAGGATAGGTAATAACGATGCCAACTTTTTACTTTGACGTTAGCCACGCTATTGATGTTCATGACTGGATAATCGAACATTCTGGTGGCCTAGCAGGAACAAAAAATATAGGGCAATTAGAAAGTGTACTTGAGCACGTACAAAATGATTTTTATTACCCATCATTTACAGAAAAACTTAACCATTTGGTTTTTGCTGTTAATAAATTTCATGCCTTTAATGACGGCAATAAACGTTCAAGTATTGTACTTGGATCCTACTTTTTAGAAATCAATGGCTATGATTACTGTGTTCAAGATTTTGTCATTAAAATGGAAAATATAACCGTTTGGCTAGCTGAAAGTAAAATATCCAAAGAGCTATTAATTAAACTAATAAGATGCATTATTATGGAGGAAGAATATTCCGAAACATTAATGTTAGAGCTAATTTATGCTGTTAGTTAAAACAAAATAAACTCATTAAATAAAGCAGCTTGTTATGAGTGAAACTAAATGCAACAAGGTATAAAATACTTTACTTGTGGCGGTAAGTGCCAATCTTCTAAAAAATAATGCATAAGATTAAACATGAATATTCAATCCGTATTTCAAGCACTAGAATCCGCAAGCGACTTTGAGCTATTTCGCTTAACCGCTGCGATAGATAAGCTGTTAGAAGATCCTGAGCGTATTAACGCCTTACGAAAAAAGCTGGTGGTTGGTATGCAGCTTGAGTATTTTAATGCGGAAAAAAACAGAGCCATCGCTTGTGAGCTGCTTGAGATAAAACGTACCAGAGCAACCGTGTATGACAGTAGCACTGGGCGGCCTTGCACACTGCCTTTTTATTTTTTAAATCTTGACCATATTGCGACTGAGTTAGTGGCAAATAACAAATGTGGCATGTCAAAAGCTGAGTTAAGTATTGGTAGTACTGTTGGTTTTGTTAGCAGTAAAGATAATCAAGAATATATTGGCAAAGTGGGGAAATTAAATCCCAAACGCGCGGTAATATTGGTAGATAATGCAAGGGGTGAAGTTCAATGGACAGTGCCTTATTCCATGCTCTTTGCTGTTATTCAGTCTGAACTTGATAACGGCAATACTTTACTGCTAGCAGATTAAAATAGGTAAATAATATTGCAAAATTTTAAAAATATATATGCCCTCGCTTGTGAGCGCAAAGGCGGCAAGCAAGCACTGCAACATTTATTGGGTGACGCGCCTGATAATAATGCTTTAGCTCAGCTAAGTGATGACCGAATACTGTCGGCGTTTACCAAAAAAATATTTCAATCTGGGTTTGTATGGCGTGTGGTCGAAAATAAGTGGCAAGACTTTGAAGAAGTGTTTTTCAACTTTAATATTGAAAAAATACTGATGATGCCCGAAGAAATGCTCGAGCAAAAAGCTACTAATCCCAAAATAATTCGTAATTACAATAAAGTAAAAACCATAAAAGCTAATGCGCAAATGATTTTTGAGCAGCAACAACAAGGCAGCTCTTTTGCGCAGTTTATTGCGGATTGGCCAAGTAGTGATATTATCGGCTTGTGGGCGTATTTAAAAAAACAGGGTCAACGCCTTGGTGGTAACACCGGTGCTTATTCATTGCGGGTATTAGGTAAAGATACTTTTATTTTAAGCTCTGATGTTGAAGCCTATTTTCGCGCTCATCATATTAT
>WGGB01000013.1 GCA_015491935.1 Alteromonadaceae bacterium | reverse complement strand
GATTAGCTGAAGCGAGTGCGGAATATTTGCATGAGCAAATTCGCAAAAATTATTGGGGATATGCGGTCGATGAAAATTTAGCGAATGATGATTTAATTCGTGAAAAATACCAAGGTATTCGCCCTGCGCCAGGCTATCCTGCCTGTCCTGAACATACCGAAAAAGGACTATTGTGGGAATTATTAAACGTTGAAGAAAACATTGGTATGGAACTTACCTCAAGCTATGCGATGTGGCCTGGCGCTGCGGTAAGTGGTTGGTATTTTGCCCACCCCGATTGTAAATATTTTGCCGTGGCTAAAATAGCCAAAGATCAGGTTGAAGATTATGCAAATCGAACAGGGATGACATTAGCGCAAGCAGAGCGTTGGTTGTCGGCTAATCTTGATTACGAGCCTGAATAAAATTTAAAAGCGGCTGCTAGTCTTACTTGCAGTTCTATAAAGGAGTTGTTGATGAATAAATTTAAAATTCATGGAAAAAGTGAATTGTCTGTTGAAAATAATATTCTAACGATTGACATAGAAGGTCCTTGTAATCTTGAATTTTACAATGAATTACATAGCAAACTACTCAGTATGGGCGATCAACTTAATGTTGATAATTATGCAGTGATCCTAATTCTTCGAGGGGAAAGTAGCATTATTCAAGAAGCATTAGATTTTCATGTTGAGTTTTTGAAAAAAACAAACACTAAAGCAATTGCAGTAGTACTTAAATGGTGTGAAATGTCTTCAATCGCAGAACTTATGTGCCATAAAGCTTATAGCGAAGCGAATATTAACTACCAGTTTTTTGAAAATAGTCATGATGCAAAAAACTGGCTTACTAATGACATTCTAAATAGTAAATAACTATTGATTTTAAACCTATTTATTTACTCTGTAATATACTGGCAACATTCATATTAACAGTACAATTTTTATTGTTTTTATTGATTACTAGCCGTATTAAGTATCGTACTGCTAGGTTTATCTATTATGCTGGCTGTTCTTGTCAAAATGTATAAGACACCGTGATTAACTAGGGTATTAACCTTGTCAAAAGGTCATAGTCATTAAACCAGAGCATTATTGATAAGTTTTTGTCGCATACACTCTGCTAATACAATAGCGCCAGCCGTTGATACGTTCATTGAATTACCCATTCCTGACATTGGTATGTGAATTTGCTGATGACTATTGATTAAAGCATCAGCACTTACTCCATTTCTTTCATTACCCAATACAAAAGCACAAGGCTTGTTATAAGTTACCGAACGAAAATCTATTGATTCATCACACAGTTCGATGGAGAAAATATCGTAATCCCGCTCTCGTAAATCATTTAATGAATTTGAAATATTATTGCTATATTCAATGCAAACCCATTTGTCGACATTTCGTGATGATTTACTTAATTTCTTAGGTGTAATAGTCACATCACCACAAATAATGATTTTCTCGATAGCGAAAGCATCAGCTAATCGAATAAATGAGCCAATATTGAAACTACTTTGAATATTATCAAGTAGTAGTACAATGGGGGCTCTAGGTAAATTTACATAATTTTCCCTTGAAGGTTTGGTTTGTCTAAGTTCGCACTTATTGAGTTGCATCGTTCACCTCTATTAATAAATATTAAAAATAGAGTACCCTTTAGCAGCGACACTACATGTCAGATGTCTTGAGTTTTACTTACCATACTTGCTTCACTGGCACCTAAGGGGTTTATTTATCAGGGCATACAAAGATGTTCAGTATATTTTATTTACTATAATACTTTTCATAACTACCAAGCACTTGAACATACATAACCTGTGCTTTTTTAATTGCAGCGGGATGCCAAGCATTAATAGCAATACGTGTATTATTAACGGTATGTACTCGTTCAGAGACTTTCACCATTTGTTCATCAGGAAATACATATTTTTTTAAATATTTGTACGTTCCACCCATGACAATAATATCAGGGTTAATAAGTTCAATTTGCTGCTTAATCAAATCGGCATATTTTTCAACATGTGAATGAAATAGCTTTTCATTTGTTCTTGCGCCACCGCTAGACTTTTTTAGGTTGATATAAGCTGTATTTACTGGCGCTTTAAATTGATAAGATTTAGCTTCTTCAAAGCTTGGAATATCACCATTAAAGTGTTCTAACCCATAAGCCCATCGCCCAACACGCCTTAATACCTTCCCTTTATGCCAGCCTGTCTTTTGCTCAGAAGAACGCTGTATAGCTTCTGTTAAATCCTGTTCGGCTCCATTAGTTTCTTTCAAAATAAATAATATTTTTTTTGAAGATTTATTCCACATTGTTTTGTTAACAATACCATCGGGATTAAAGTGTATTCCTTCACTCTCAATTCTGTTTTTCCAATCCAGCATGAGTTCTTCATGATTTTTGTAGTTATCTTGCATTGATAATTCCCTTATTAATTAAAATTTATACTGCTCTTGATAAACAATATACTTTTCTTGCTCTGGTATCACAAAAGTAATATTTAACGTTCCTGACTATGGGGTATTGGGTATCGATTTAATAGCTATTTTAGCTGCTAGCTCAGCAGGAAAATGATAAATACCAGTTGATATTGCAGGTAACAGGTATCGCAATTGATTTTAGGTTTTGTTTATAGGCTAGCTTAATGATGCCTTCATAAGTTTTATATAAGTTTTTTTCCTCATTTTTCAAGCCGCCAAACCATTGGGGGCTACAGCTATGAATAATGAACTGACAAGCGGTTAACTTAAATGCTGGCGTAATAACGCTTTCCCCAACGCATTGTTTACTGAGTGTTTTGCAGTACTCATCTAACTTTCTACTTGCATTTTTATGAATAAGTCCACACAAACCACTCCCTCTTAAAAGCGAAGTATTTGCAGGATTAACAATGACATCGACGGTGATATTAAATATGCTTTGTTGGCTAATTTTTAACATAAGGTTTGTATATTTTTAAGTGATGAAGTAACTTTATCAACACTATGCGACATACTGCGTCGCTTGGCGATTGTATAATCCCATTTTTAGTTGCTTAGAGGTTTACATGGCAGATTCAGCATTACGACTTGTTTTAATATTGCAAAAAATACCAAGAGCGCCAAGCAAGGTTTCTTTAGGGGAAATAAGAAAGCACATTGCAGAACTAAACATAAGTGTTAGTGATAGAACATTGCAACGAGACCTTGTTCAATTAAGTCTGTATTTCCCATTGATATCTGATGAGCGTAGTCGTCCTTTTGGTTGGTCATTTAAACGAGAAGCATCAATCGATATGCCGGCGATGAACCCGCATGAAGCCATTACCCATATTATGGCAAATAAGTTTCTATCGGATTATTTACCTAAAACAGTTAACGATTATTTATCACCTCAGTTACTAAGTGCTAGAGAAACCCTACGCACTTTTTCAGCAAGTAATTTAGGTGACTGGTCTAAAAAAGTGATTCATGTTGCGGAAGGTTTTCAATTAACGAAGGCTGAAACTAAAACAGAAATAACAGAGATCGTTTATGACGCTTTGTTACACGAGAAACGTTTATTAATTAATTATAAAGGAAAGGTAGAGCAAGAGGTCAGTCCGCTAGGTTTAATCTTAAAAGATCGCCATATTTATTTGGTTTGTACATTTTGGGAATATGAACGGCCTTTACAAATAGCCTTATCGAGAATAGATAAAATTGCCATTACTGAAAAATCAGTTAAATTGCTGCCTAACTTCAATTTACAAATATTTGTCGAGCAAGGACATTCGTCTCTTAAAAAATCACATCAACAATTAGAGGTGGTTTTAAAGTTTACTAAACCAGCATCAAAACACTTTTTTGAAACACCCATTTCAAGTAATCAAGAGATTGAAGAAGTTGACGAAAAATTCAATAAAGTTAGCGTCACCGTAGACGACACCAAAGAGTTTCGTTGGTGGTTACTTGGTTTTGGCGCACAGGTTGAAGTGTTAGCGCCAGAAGAATTAAGAGAAGAGTTTACCTGTATCGCCATGAAAATGAATCATATTTACCAAAAGGGTTGAAGTAAGTGTCAACTATGAAAAACAATATATATTTAGGAATATTCTGGCTCTATGGTGAGCAACTGATTGCTAAAAAACAAACTTACGATCTAACATCTAACAGTAGTGAATTAATGTTAGATAGCCCTTTTCAACATATTACCGAATGGGAGACTAAGCATATTTATATGCCAAAGCATCCCGAACTAATAGCTACTGAGTATCAGAGTATTCCAAGGGGGAGAATCGTATTTTCAACTGAGAGAAATTGCTTTTATGTTTACATGGATAATGCATTATTTAATCAACACTGTAAAAATGAAATTAAAACTTTTTTTGAAATAAATAAAAAAGTAATTTTTAAAAGAGATGAGCATTATCAAGTCTTTTAAAGTTTATGAATAAAAAAACATCTTCTGTCGTTCTAAGTCTTAGCCTATTACTTGGCTTTGCTAGTGTCTCTACGTTAAGTATTGCAGGAAGTGGCACCGTTTATGATGGTTCACTGATTGATGCCGCTGTCTCAGACTCAAAATTAGCAACATGTATTGACAAGCAAAAGCTTAGATCTTACGAGCCAATGCACTCTATTTCTTGTACTACTAGCGTTAAATCGTTAGACGGGCTTGAAAACCATGTAGGCGTTGAGAGAGCAAATTTCCACACAACAGATATCAGCAGTTTAGAGCCATTACGCACTCTAACTAAGTTATGGGATCTATAGGTTTCTTGGAATAAATTAACAGATATCTCGCCGGTAGCAGATATAAAAACGTTGAAAGTTTTAGAGTTATATAACAATGATATAGCAGATATTAGCCCACTGGCGACAGTTATAAGGCTTCACAGGTTATGGTTAACGAATAACCAAATTACAGATGTCAGCAGGGATATATATTGGCGGCAATTCTCAGCTAACCTGCCTGAATAATATTACTCTAT
>WGGB01000012.1 GCA_015491935.1 Alteromonadaceae bacterium | reverse complement strand
GTAGTGATATTATCGGCTTGTGGGCGTATTTAAAAAAACAGGGTCAACGCCTTGGTGGTAACACCGGTGCTTATTCATTGCGGGTATTAGGTAAAGATACTTTTATTTTAAGCTCTGATGTTGAAGCCTATTTTCGCGCTCATCATATTATTGATGGCGGTTTGCAAAGTAAAAAAAGCTTAACCGCGATACAAAATCATTTTAATGAATTACAGCAACTAAGTGGCTTGAGCTTAACGCAACTGAGTCGTTTAATTGCCTTTGCGCATGGCGATAATTATGTACAAGTTGAACCGGCATGAGCGACAAGCACTTAAATAAAAAGCACCTAAACAAAGAATTCTTACACAAAGAACTCTTACACAAAGAACTATTGAATAAAGATCAGGCCGCAAGCAGTAATATTGCGGTTGCTTATGTTCATAGTAGCGATAGTGAACAAGCTAAACGCATCGCTAAAAAATGGCACTTGCCTTATTTGGGTGATAGTAAGGCCGCAGCTAAACAAGCAAATTTACGGTTTTTACTGCAAGTAAACGAACAATACTTAGAGCTTTGTAAACTCGACGAACCTAAATTAGGTGCAATAAGTGTTGATTTTGTTGACGGTGCTGTTGCCCATCGACGCAAATTTGGTGGTGGTCGCGGTCAAGACATCGCTAAAGCCATTGGTTTAAAACATGGTTTTAGGCCGCACGTATTAGATGCTACCGCAGGTTTAGGCCGCGATAGTTTTTTACTCGCCAGCCTTGGCTGTCAAGTTACCATGATGGAACGTATGCCAATTGTCGCCGCCTTATTAGATGACGGTTTAGCGCGCGCGCAGTTAAATAGCGAAGTTGCTGATATTGCTAATAATATGGCGCTTATTTATGCTTCGTCTCTCGATAATATGGCACTTGCTGCTCAACCTGATATTGTTTACCTTGATCCCATGTATCCACATCGAGAAAAATCTGCGTTAGTGAAAAAAGAAATGCGCGTATTTCAATCGCTTGTCGGTGAAGATTTAGATGCTGATAATTTGCTTGCACCAGCGTTAAAATTAGCGAAATATCGTGTGGTGGTAAAACGCCCAAACTACGCACCACCATTAGCGGATAAAAAGCCCTCAATGAGCATAAAAATGAAGAAGAATCGTTTTGACGTTTATGTGAATTTAGCAATCCCAAAAGAATAGTTGCTATTTTAAATAAACTAAAAATTGGTTTTAATGTACAAAAAATAAAATACTACCAATTTTTAAGTTTATTATAACTGGATTTAACAAATGCTTATTTTAAAGTTGAACTACACTTACCATCTACTGCCATTCCTAGCCTTCTAACCTCTGATTTACCTGTTTCTGCATTAGCCAACTCTAGATCTGCACCGCCGACAAAAGCGCCCATTTTTATATATTGTTCAACAAAATATAATTCACCATTTTTCGCTGAAATAGTTAATTTATTAGGTGAAAATTCGGATTCTGTTGCTATTTCAAGTTTATCACTTCCAGGAACTTCTTTATAAAAGAAAACTCCTTTAGCCGTTTGACCGACACAATCTTTATTTATCCAAACATCTTTTTTTAATGCCGCACCAACAAAAGAGTCTTTGCGATAAACATAAATACCGGCAGTTCCCTGAGAAGGCTTTTTAAATTCTTTTGCTATACTCGCTTTTTCTTTAGACTCCATAGGAACTGAAGAACAACCTCCAAGCAAAGCCGCTGTAGTAATGGTTGCTAGTAATACTTTTTTCATTAATTATCCTTTAATTATAATGGGTGATTAAGAGCTTAATGCCCTAGTACCAATAAAACTTTAGCGATTAATTCATCAAATAAAAATTCAATGATTTTAAATCGCGACGCATTTTAACCCATCATTAACAATAAATACAATTTAATAAAAAATATGACACAAACTGTTTTATATCGCATAACCACGCATAAACAATTCAACGCTAGCTAGTAAATACTCATTAATTTCTGTTTGGCTAAGCTGCTGCTTGGTATTAAATTCAACGCGCATCCATGCTTCACCTTTCATCATATTTAAAAATTGTAACGCAGCAAAATGAGTATTGGGAATATTTAAAATATTACGCTGATTTAATAAGGCCATTAAATCAGCGACTTCATTCGTTACTTTTTCAGGCCCTGCTTGATAAAACAATTCAGATAATGTTGGATGAGTTCGAGCCTCATAAGCACAAATTTTATGTACTGCACAAGCCTCTTTTGAAGTGAGCATAGCCACAAAACGTTGTGCTAATGTAAATAATGCTGTTTTAGGATCGGTTAAATCATCCAGAGAAAAATCAACCATATGATACGAATCACATTTTTGCTCTATGGCGGCAGCGAATAATTCATCTTTAGAACCGAAATGACTATAAACCGTTTGCTTTGAAACCTTAGCCTGTTTAGCAATTAAGTCCATACTCGTTGCAGTATAGCCATTATCAGTAAATAAGTGGGTTGCTGCAGCCAATATTTGTTGACGTTTAACTTTACTCTTACTGCGAATCTTTGTAGGGATAATACTCATACTCACCCGTTTTTATTCTGCTTGAATGCAAATATTCACTGCTATAGTTAATAGCAATTCATTAAAATAAATTTATACTTATTCTAACAAAATAAACTAGACAGTCTAGTTTAGAATTATTAAACTAGCTAAAATTGGACTAATTAGTCTATTTTATACCTATATTGTAAAAATATTTAGTTTAATTAAACCTTTGGGGTCTCTATGTCATTTAGTCGCAATAAACTCTTACTTTTAATAAGCATCAGTACACTCGTTTTATTAACCGCTTGTAATGAGAAAAAACAGGTAACAGTCACCAAAGACGTTATTCGTCCAGCAAAAATATTGCAGATAACAGAGCCAAATGGAGCAGACTATCGTAATTTTCCTGCCGAAGTCGAAGCTAATACCACGTCAAAATTAGCTTTTCGTGTTAATGGACAAATTATAGATTTTCCAGTTAAAGCGGGTAATGAAGTTAAAAAAGGCGATTTATTGGCCGCTTTAGATCCTAAAGATTTTCAATTACGTCTCGATGATAGAAAAGCACGCTATCAATTAGCTAAATCACAATTTGAGCGAGCAAAATCATTATTAGCAAAAAAATTGGTTCCCCAATCCAAATTCGATCAAGCAAAAGCTAATTTAAGCGTCGCTTTATCTTCACTAGAAACCGCTAAAACAGAGCTAACTTATACGCAATTAACCGCCCCTTTTGATGGTAGCATTGCTAATGTTTTTGTGAAAAAACATGAAACTATACAAGCAAAACAACCCATTTTAACGCTAATATCGCGTGATACGATCGATATATCTATTCAAATGCCTGAAAACATAATTTCGCGCGTACAAAAAAATACTCACTATAAACCCACCGTAATTTTTGATTCGCATCCTGAACAAGAGTTTTTAGTTTCGGTAAAAGAGTGGGACACGCAAGCAAATCCCAGTACGCTTACTTACAAAGTAGTATTTTCGTTACCTGTACCAAAAACATTCAATGTATTGCCGGGTATGAGTGCCAATATTCGCATTGATTTATCAAAAATATTACAAACACAAAATAAACATTTTTTAGTGCCAGTTAGTGCCGTCTTTTCACCTGAAGGTATTCCCGTTAAAGCTAACATTGGTTATGTTTGGCTAGTTAATCCCAAAAACTTTACGGTAAAAAGACAGCAAGTAACACTTGGAAAAATAACTAATCAAGGTATTGAAGTGATAAGTGGTTTAAAAGCAGGTGATAAAATAGTTGCCGCAGGAGTGCATTATTTGTCTGATGGAATGCAAATTAAGCCATGGAATAGAGAAAAGGGCTTATAAATGAAATTAGCTGAATACTCAATAAAAAACCGTGTTACAAGCTGGATGTTTGCTGCCATTTTATTACTTGGCGGTATTGTCTCTTACAATGGTTTAGGTCGTTTAGAAGATCCTGAATTTACACTAAAAAGAGCTATGATAACGACCGCTTATCCTGGTGCTTCTCCAATGCAAGTTGAGGAAGAAGTAACTTACCCTTTAGAAAATATTATTCAACAACTACCTTATGTCGATTTTGTTACCTCTATATCGTCAGCAGGTTTTTCTCAAATAACCATAGAAATGAAGCCCATTTATCGTAAAGATGATTTAAAGCAAATATGGGATGAATTACGTCGTAAAGTCAATGATTTAAAACCTCGCTTGCCTCCCGGAGTTGCAACACCACACGTTATTGATGATTTTGGTGATGTATATGGCGTATTACTCGCCATTAGTGGTGATGGTTATAGTTATGAAGATATTAAAGATTATGTAGATTACTTACGCAGAGAACTGGTGCTTATTAAAGGTGTAGGTAAAGTTACTGTTGCAGGTGAACAACAAGAAGAAGTTGTTGTTGAGATAGCGCGTAATAAATTAGCGGCTTTGGGTATTTCTGCCAACCGTATTTTTCAATTACTCCATACACAAAATCAAGTATCAAATGCTGGTGCGGTAAAAATAGGCAGTGAATATATTCGTTTTCATCCCACAGGCGAATTTAAAAGTGTTAAAGAATTAGAAAACTTAATTATCTCTAATCCTGGTGCATCGCAACTTATTTATTTAGGTGATGTGGCTAATGTTAGTCGAGAATATGCTGAAGTGCCTCACCATATTACCAACTATAATGGCAAACAAGCCTTGCTCGTAGGTATTTCATTTACGTCGGGCGTTAATGTCGTAAAAATAGGTAAAAAAGTTGAAAATCGTTTAAAAGAGTTAGAATATGCTCGCCCTATCGGAATGAATATTGCGACAGTTTATAATCAGCCTGCTGAAGTAGACCGTTCTCTACAAGGTTTTATGCTGAGTTTGCTAGAAGCGGTTATTATTGTAATCGCAGTATTATTAATTTTTATGGGATTACGTAGTGGTATATTAATTGGCTTAGTCTTATTACTTACCGTATTGGGTACCTTCATTTTTATGAAACTCTTTTCTATTGATTTACAAAGAATTTCATTGGGAGCATTAATCATTGCGTTAGGTATGTTAGTCGATAATGCCATAGTGATCACGGAAGGAATTCTAATCGGCTTAAAAAAAGGCCAAACAAAATTACAAGCGGCTTTAGCAATCACTAATCAGGCCTATATTCCTTTGTTGGGTGCAACTATTATTGCGATTGTGGCTTTTGCTCCCATTGGATTATCGTCAGATGCCACCGGTGAATTTGCAGGTAGCTTATTTTGGGTATTATTAATTTCATTATTAATGAGTTGGGTAACAGCAATTACTTTAACACCATTTTTTGCAGATTTAATGTTTAAAGAAACAGTTAAAAACAACAAAAAATCGAGTAAAGATAAACCTGAAGAATTATATCAAGGAGCTATATTTAATGGTTACAAAGCATTATTAAGCATTGCGATGTATTACCGAAAAAGTACCATGTTAATAATGTTATTATTATTTATTGCCGCGGTTGCTGGTTTTGGTCAAGTTAAACAATCTTTTTTTCCCCCGTCAAACACGCCAATGTTTTATTTAGATTATTGGCGCTATCAAGGCTCTGATATTCGTGAAACACAAAAAGATATTGAGTCTATTGAAAAATATTTATTAACCGTAAAAAATGTTGAGCAAATAACCACCACCACAGGTCGCGGTGCGCCACGCTTTATGCTTACCTATAAACCACAAAAAGCTTACCCTGCTTATGGTCAACTAATTGTTCGTGTGAGCAATCGTGAGGTTTTACCTCATGTTTTAGCTAAGTTACGTTTATTTATGACGGCTAATTATCCACAGGCGCAATTTAAACTTAAACGCATGGAAATAGGTCCTGCGACCAATGCTAAAATTGAAGCCCGTTTTAGTGGCGCAGATCCTGATGTATTGCGAAACTTGGCGGTACAAGCCAAAGCCATCTTAAGCCAAGATAGCGGTGCCTTTAATATTCAAGATGATTGGCGTGAACGTACTAAGGTTATTCGTCCGCAATTTAATGAAGCCATGGGTCGTCGTGTGGGAGTCACTAAACAAGATTTAGATCAGCTGCTACAAACTAATTTTTCAGGTAAGCAAGTCGGTTTATATCGTGAAGATACTAAACTATTACCGATAATTGCGCGTGCGCCTAAAGCTGAAAGATTAAATATTAATAGCTTGCCAGAATTGCAAATTTATAGTCAATCGTCACATCAATATGTGCCTATAACCCAAATCGTTAATAAGTTTACCACCGAGTGGGAAGACTCATTAATTATGCGTCGTGATCGTAAACGGACAATTACCGTGATGGCTGATCCTGATGTATTGGGTGATGAAACAGCGGCCAGCTTATTAAAAAGAGTGAAGCCTAAAATTGATGCTATTAAGCTACCTAGTGGTTATTCTTTAGCTTGGGGTGGTGAATTGGAGTCGTCGACTAAAGCCAAAAAAGCTCTCTTTGGCGGTTTGCCATTGGGCTACTTAATCATGTTTATTATAACGGTATTGTTATTTAATTCGTTTAAATCGGCTATTGTTATTTGGACAACAGTACCCTTAGCTTTAATTGGCGTTAGTATTGGCTTACTAACAATGAATGCGCCATTTAGCTTTATGGCATTGCTGGGGCTATTAAGTTTGTCGGGAATGTTAGTTAAAAATGGTATTGTATTAGTTGATCAAATAAATATTGAGCTAACTTCAGGAAAGCAAGCGTATCAAGCAGTATTTGACTCAGCCGTTAGTCGAGTTCGCCCTGTTGCTATGGCTGCAATCACCACAATTTTAGGCATGATCCCACTACTATTTGATGTGTTTTTTAAATCAATGGCGGTAACTATTATGTTTGGTTTAGGGTTTGCGACCTTGTTAACCTTAATTGTAGTGCCTGTGCTTTACACTATGCTTTACGGTATTAAAAAAAGCTAATATGTTCGAGACTTGTTTGTAGGCTAAATAATTAGTTATTATTTAGCCTCAACTTCAACTCCTTTGCTATATTTTGATTAAGGTACAATAATAATGGAATTAACGGCTTGGCTCTCTTTAGCTACTATTTGCATTTTAGGCGCTATGACGCCAGGCCCAAGTTTAGCTATGGTATTAAAACATACCGTTTCTGGTGGGCGCATTAATGGTTTAGTCACCAGTATTACTCATGGGTTAGGTGTTAGCTTATATGCCATATTAACCGTATTAGGCATGGCGGTATTAATCAAAGAAACCCCGTGGCTATTTAATATGATTAAATATGCTGGTGCTGCTTTTTTATTATGGTTAGCCTTTAAAGCCTTTACTGCTAAATCTTCACTGGCAAAAATTAGTCAAGAAAAGAGTAATGTTTCTCTTAAGCAAAGTGCTTGGGAAGGTTTTATGATCGCTTTTTTAAACCCTAAACTAGCGCTCTTTTTTTTAGCATTATTTAGTCAATTTATTGATGTTAATGCAACATGGCAACAAAAATCATTAATGGTGCTAACTGTCGGTTCTATCGATACACTTTGGTATTGTTTAATTGCAACGATACTTTCGCATTCATTATTTTTAGATAAATTACGCACCAACATTCATTGGGTAGAAAAGGCCACGGGCGTTGCTTTACTCGGTATTACAGCAAGAGTATTGTTATAATATTTGTATTGATACCAATTTGACTAAATCATCTTCTTCATTAATAAAAGAGCTTATATTCAACGTTATAACTACTATCAATTAAAATAAAAATACAAGCTACATTAAAGAAAAATACCAAGTGATTGTTGGTCTTTCGTTGGCATTTTACTGATCACTAATAAATAGGAGTTATCAATTAAGCGCTCAACCTCGCCTTGAGGCACTGTGCCGTCAAAATAAATTGAAATCCAGTGTTTTTTATC
>WGGB01000011.1 GCA_015491935.1 Alteromonadaceae bacterium | reverse complement strand
GTATTTTGACTTAAGTATTTGTCGAGCCTCACTACGCTCGGGTCGACCTACAACTCTTGCCTATAAAAAATATTATAGTGATAACAAATAATTAAGTAGGTTTTTAAAGTCTTGCTCGGTATTATTTTTATCAAGCGCTTGCATATTTACTTTGTATTTACCATTAACAATAATGGTTGGCACACCCGTTAACGCACCTTTTTGCGCGAAATAATCTTGATTTTTTTTCATTTTTTTCGCTTTAGCATTAACCATAAAGCTTTTCATTAATTTATCAAATTTTGCGCCATCAACACCATTTAAAACAAATAAGTTGCGTATATCTTTTTCTGAACTAAACGTAGCTCGTTGCACTTGAATATAATTAAAAATAGCGGAAATTAACTTATCTTTTTGCGGAAGTTGCTCGGCAACCACTAATGCTTTTGACAACATCTCTTGAATAGCTGGTGTTGCGCCATGTAAAAAATCAACATGATTTTTTACAAAATTAGTGCCTTTAGGTAAATCTTTTTTCACTTGTTCCAAAAATGGTTCAAAACGAAGGCAATGCGGACAGTAAAAAGAAAAATATTCTCTCACTTCAGGCACCATAGTTACGCCTTCATTCACAACTGAGTATTGCTTGCCTTCTTGGTAATTGGTCGCTGATGCAAATAATGGCATTAGCATAATCAAAAATAGACCTATTAATTTTTTCATTCTTATTTTCCTAAATGTTAACTTTATATTGAAATATTACTAAAAGGACTCAGAATAATAACAATAAATTATCCTGATGACATCCATTAGACCTGATATAAACTTAATACAAGCTTAACGGCGGTTCTTGTAATGCTGAAAATTGCTCTTTCAGTATTAAAATTTGTTGCTCCCAATATTTCTCGGTATTAAACCACGGAAAGTTATGTGGAAACGCAGGATCTTGCCAACGCTTACATAACCAAGCGATATAATTAACTAAACGCATGGTACGCAATGATTCTATCAAGTTAAGCTGTGATGATTCAAATGAAAAGAACTCTTCATAGCCTGATAAGAGCGTATCTAATTGTAACAATTGTTGTTGCCTATCACCTGATAACATCATCCATAAATCTTGTATCGCTGGACCCATGACACAATCGTCTAAATCGACAAAATGTGGTCCTGCGTCTGTCCATAAAATATTACCTGCATGACAGTCGCCATGTAAGCGAATAAGATTATTTGCTTGATATTGCTCGCTTGCTATTGCCGTGACTTGATCAAGCACAGTAAAAAAAGCGGTATGCAATGATTTGGGGACAAAATCAGAAATAATAATTTGTTCTTTTGCTTGCTTAAGCATGATATCGGTTGACATAGTGGCACGATATTTAAAGGTTTTAGTGGCGCTAACGGCATGAATTCGGCCTAAAAATCGTCCCATCCATTCAAGTTGATCTAAATTATCCACTTCAAAAATACGTCCGCCGCGACAAGGGAAAACAGCAAATAAATAATCAGCATATTCAAACAAGCTAGTACCCTTTTTCACTAACGGCGCGACTAACGGCAATTCATGTTCAGCAAGCTCTAAGGCGAATTGATGTTCTTCTAAAATAGTTTCTTTAGACCAACGTTGTGGACGATAAAATTTAGTCACAAAGCGCTGGTTATCATCATCATGAAACTGATATACCCTGTTTTCATAACTATTTAATGGTAATAAACCACTGGCAACGGAAAAGCCAGCACTTTCTAAACCATCAATAATTAAATCTGGGGTTAATAAAGAAAAATCGAAACTTGCCATAAATATTGATGCTTTAAACTAAAATAATATGCAGTGAGTCTAACAGAAAAAGGCCATGAAATTAGAAAATTTCATGGCCTTTTTTGTTACTTTAAATACATCAATTTGGTATAAAAAAATTAACGCTTATTAAAAAAATGACTCTCTTGGGTAATTTCAACACCTTTATCAGGTGAAACCTCTCTAACCACAAACTGAATATCTGTCATGTAATCTTTTAATTCATAAGGGTCTACAGCGATGCTAATAGGCAAAGTGTAAACTTCAGCAGCAGGTACTGTTATATCTTGCTTACCGATCCATTTTGCGTCTTTTAAACCTTTAACTGACAAATGGTAGGTATTATCGGTTTGTGACATATTCAATATTTTTAACGTGTAAACATTTTCAATTTCACCATTGAAATTTTCTCGTGCTAACTCATTGCGATCACGAATAATATCCATTGCCAAAGGTACGCGAGAATATATTTCATAACTTAATAATGATGTCATCACTATTAAAACAATTCCATAACCGATTAATTTAGAACGTAAAAAATGTACTTTTTTACCTTTTAATTCATGCTCTGTGGTATAACGAATAAGACCTTGCTCATAACCCATTTTATCCATCACACCAGCACAGGCATCAACACAAGCACCACAGTTTATACACTCGTATTGCAAACCATTGCGAATATCGATACCCGTTGGGCAAACTTGCACACACAAGTTACAGTCAATACAATCACCTAATCCTAAAGCTTTAGGGTCTTGTTTACGACCACGCGGGCCACGGCTTTCACCACGGTTATAATCATAAGAAACCGTTAAGGTGTCTTTATCAAACATGGCCGATTGAAAACGTGCGTACGGGCACATATGCAAACACATAATTTCTCGCATCCAACCAGCATTACCATAAGTTGCTAACGTAAAAAATACTAACAATGTTGCTTCAGTAAAGGTTGTGTGAAAGGTAAACGTGTCAATAAACAACTCTCGTACTGGCGTAAAGTAGCCGACAAAAGTCATCGCGGTGAGTAATGAAAAGAATAACCAACAAAAATGTTTAAGTGCTTTACGCCAAAATTTATTAGCATTAAGCGGTTGTTGATCTAGCTTTTTACGTTGATTAGCGCTGCCTTCTATTTTTTCTTCAAACCAAATAAAAATAAACGTCCATACGGTTTGTGGACATAAATAACCGCACCAGACTCGACCTAAAAACGTCGTAATAAAAAACAGTAAAAAAGCTCCTAGCATAAATAACCATGCCAATAAGGTTAAATCTTGCGGCCACAAGGTTAAATTCCATAAGGTAAAACGCTGAGTAGTAATATCAAACAATATCGCTTGATGACCGTGATATTGTAACCAAGGCAATATGGCAAACATTATCAAAAAGACAAAATTCATTTTTTGTCGTAAACGCTGAAAAATTCCTTTAACTTGACGCACATAAATTTGGTCACGCGGTTTATAAGTTTCAACACCTTGAGTTATTTTTGTCTGAATTTTGATATTTTTAACGGGTATTTGTTGAGTGGCAGTTTTCTTTTTATTTGCTGAGTCGTTAGAATTCACAATAAAACCTTGCTGTGTCGATTAAAATATTAATATTAAATAACTTACTAATTATAATGTTTTTTAACTAATTAGTGTAATATATCTGATATATTTCTTGTTATGATAGATTATTTGAAATATTGAAATAAACTTTTCTTTTAAGTGACAATAGTCACAAATAATATTTGAGTATAAAACACCCCATGAAAAAATTATTGATCTTAATCGTATTTGCCGCTGTCTATTTGCATTATTACCCACAACCAAAATTAACCCAATGGTTTGAGCAAGAAAAGAAAACATTAATAGATGAGGTAGCTGAGGCAACCGATACTAAAGTAAGATTAAATCCGCAAAAAATATTGGCTGATTTAAAACCTGAGTTGACAAGCTTTAGCCCTGGCGAAATTATTGAATTAAAAAAAATTACAGCAACTAGAACAACAGTAAGAAGCTTTTTTTCGCAATATTGTAATCAACAAATGTCAAACCCAAAAATACAACAAGATAATGTAAAAAAAATATGTCGTAGAATGAGAAATTATCAGTCTTTATTTTAATATGAGCGGGTTTAATTCCCCGCCGCTTGCGGCGTTTGTAGGTTAGGCTTTAGCCTATCAAGTTGACGGTATAAATGCCGACCTTCTATGAGAACTTAATAGTCAAGCCCTAATTTAATTTTTATTTAACGCACTGCATTATATTAGTTTTTTATCATAAAACCTTTTCAGTTTTATCTCTTTTTAAGAAATAACAGCAATAACAGCAGACACCCACTTAAATGAAATTATTTGATAACCTGCCCTATGGTTAAATACTCAACATTCAATTGGAGTGTGGTTTTATTATGGTAACGGCAAGAAACGACAAATCAGTTTAATTGATACGCCTTATTACCATTGTATTTCGCGTTGTGTTCGTCGTGCAAAGATAATGTTTCTGGTAACAGTTATAAGCATCGTCGTGCTTGGGTTGAAGATAAGTTATATCATTCCATCTTAATTTGTTCCTATATTTATCCAGTCACGACTACACATTTTCGTAACTCGTTTAGCATCACTCACGAACGAGTTCCATGCATCTGAGCAGGCATCGACTATATCTTCATATCCTTGAAAACATCTATTGGCTAAATGGTGTTGCCGCAACCAACTCCATACTTGCTCTATTGGATTTAGTTCTGGTGAATAAGGTGGCAACTTAATGATTGTTAAATTGCTATATTTATCGGCTAAATAAGGTTGATGCCATGCTGCACCATCTACAATAAGTACTGCGTGCCTACCTGCTTCAGTTTTTTGAGAAATTAATGCTAAATGTTGATCCATTACTTCCATATTCATAACAGGTGAAACAAGTGCTTCGGTGGCTCCTGTTGATGGACAAACAGCACCAAAAAGATAGGCATATTCAAATTGTTGTTGTTTCACCGCCCTTGGTCGTGTTCCTTTTGCCGCCCAGAGCCTTGTCGTCGTATTCTGTTGACCAAAACGTGCTTCATCTTGAAACCATACATCAACTTTTTTAAGGCTGACATTCCACGGGATCGTACGGATCATTTTACTTTCGAATTTTTTTAAAAGTTTCTTGTATTTTCTCTGATTGTTTAGGATGGCGAGACCGACTTGTTATCCAACTGAATCCAAGTGATTTTAGTAATTTGTAAATAGCATTAGGATGGTAATTAACGTCAAAGTTAGCGCTAATGTAGGCTTGAATACATTCTCCTGTTAGCCTTCCTCCTTCATCAGATTGGCTTTGAGCTTTTATGTACAGGTTAAGTGTTTGCTTTTCTTGTTCGCTTAGATAGCTAGGACGCCCCGTTTGTTTTTTACTTTTGAGGGCTGATATCCCATTGTTTAGGTAGTTAGCAACCCATTTATTTACAATTCTTCGGCTAATGTTAAGTATTCTAGCAACTTCAGCTCTATTTTTACCTGACTTAAAGTGAGAAACAGCCAATAAGCGTAGTCTCATCCGATGATCTTTTACTTTGTTAGAAAGCGCTTTTAGCTCTTGATAGCTATGTGTGTTTAATGTCATTTTAGTATTGGATAGCAAAAATAACATTAGATCACATATTTAGACTAATTAATGGTATGGACCCTCTCCACTCCACTTACGGCTTCAAATGAGCCAATATAGGGTTGAATAAACTTCTATATACAGAAAAAGAGAGAGGGTCACATGAGTACTATAACAATTGGATTAGATATCGCAAAATCAGTTTTTCATTTGGTTTGGATGAGCGCTACAGGAAAAGTGTTAAAGCGAAAAATGCTATCTCGTAAAAAGGTTGCTGAGTATTTTGCTAATTTAGAAGCCTGTATCGTTGTAATGGAGGCGTGCGGCAGTACACATTATTGGTCACGGGTAATTACTCGTTGTGGGCATGAAGTTAAAGCGATAGCCCCACAATTTATAACGCCTTATCGCAAAGGTAATAAAAATGACTATAACGATGCCGAAGCGATAGCTGAAGCCTCGCAACGCGAGAATATGCGTTTTGTGCCATTAAAAACACTTGAACAACAAGATATTCAAATGCTACATCGCATAAGAGAGCGGTTAGTTAAAAATAGAACGGCGTTAAGTAATCAAATTAGGGGATTATTAGCGGAATATGGTTTAGTAATGCCAAAGGGTATTAATCACCTCAAAGCACAATTACCTGGTTTTTTAGAAGAGGGTGAAAATGAATTAAGTATTTTAGCTCGTCGTTACTTTCAGAGATTAAGTGAAGAGTTAGACGATTTGTCTATTCAAATAAAATCAGTTGATCGTGAGGTGCTGGGTATAAACAAACAAAATGAATTTTGTCAGCGACTAAGTACCATGACAGGTATTGGGCCAATTGTTGCTACTGCTTTTTATGCAGGCATTGGCGATGGGAAAGCGTTTAAGAGTGGACGACATGTATCCGCCTGGTTAGGGTTAGTGCCCAAGCAACATTCGACAGGCGGAAAACCAGTTTTATTAGGTATCTCCAAGCGTGGCAATACGTATTTGCGAACACAATTAATCAATGGTGCAAGAGCAGCATTAAGGCATTGTGAAAATAAAACCGACCAAGTCAGTATTTGGGCGAGGCAGTTAAAAGAACGAAGTAACTATAACATTGCCACAGTCGCTTTAGCGAACAAAATGGCACGAATGGCTTGGGCGATGTTACATCACCAAGAAGACTATCGATTGAAAGTTGTAACTCAGTAAAGAAAAGCATTTTTAGAAAAAAGAACACCATAAACAACCTTGTAACATTGCTAGATAATAGAGATTGATGGGATACAGTTCAGCACTGCCCTATAGGAAACCTTTTAATACCAAGGGCTATCATAAGCCGTCAAATTGATGAGGTTATAGGGGCGGAAATCCATCAGGGCTAGAGGCATCATATGATACCTCAGCAAAAAGCCGAATATATG
>WGGB01000010.1 GCA_015491935.1 Alteromonadaceae bacterium | reverse complement strand
TATTAATAACGCTAGCGCTTAGCGCCGCGTTTGCTGATAAAGATTCATTACCAGCGAGCAAGTAAATCACTTTCTTCCCATCTTCAGCTAATTCAATCGCATGTTGATAATTTAATAATATGCTTGAAGAAATTTCTTGTGGGTATTTTTCAGCATCACGGCGTATATAATCAATTAGTTGTTCATTAACCTCTAAATCGTAAAACACTGCATCGGCTGTTTGCATTTCACGGTAAGCCTTTAAGGTTAAATTATCGGGATCACCATTTAGGGTGTGAATAAAGACTATTTCGCCTTCGGGTGGTGGTACTTGTTGCTTTAAACTGGCAATTAAGTGTTGCTCGGCGTGTAAATCATCACCCGATAAAATGGCTTGGCCAATATTACCATTAAGCGTGTTCTCCCAAAATAAGCGGCGATTGCGAATGCCTTTTACTCGAGCTTTAACATGATCACGAAATTTAAATGAAAATTTAGCGAGTTTGCCATACGCATCGGGTAATAATTTATCAATTTGTTCGCGTAGCATACGCACTAATACTGGTGCACTACCGCAACTTGAAATAGCTATGATCATGGGTGAACGATCAATAATGGCAGGTGTGATATAACTACATAACTCAGGTTGGTCGACCACATTAACGAGTAATTTTAATTGTTCAGCTTCTGCGGCAATCGCTTTATTGACTTGGCGATTGTCGGTGGCAGCGATAACTAAGCTTTTATCATTTAAAAACCCCATTTGGTAATTATGTTCCAGCCAGTTGAGCTGGTAATGTTCAATTAAGCGCAATACGCTGCTATTCACTTGCGCCGCCATTACCGTAATATTTGTAGTTGCTTTTAATAATAATTCAATTTTACGAGCCGCAACGTCACCACCGCCAATAACAATGGCATTAATTTTATTGCTATCGATAAATAAAGGGAAATAATTCATAAGTCGTTAACTCTTATAGTTGCCATTTTCTTAATACTTGTTGATACCGACCATCAGCCTTAATGGTTGCTAATGCCTTTTGCAGTTTAACGACAATTGTCTTATCTGTATTTAAACTCGCAGCAATATAAAGGTCTGAGGTTATATCTGGAATTTGGTATAACACTTTGATTTGTTCTGGATCTAATCCTGATTGTCTAATTTCATAAGCCCAAGTGCTATTCGTAAAAGCAATATCAGTACGACCATTAAAAAACATCTTCCATAAAGCTGGATAAGCACTATTTAAATAGAGGTTTTGCTTTTCTTTAAAACCATGCTGTTTTAAATAAACTTCAGCAAGATCGTCACGAATAGAGCCCACTAGATATTTTTTAGCATCATCTAACGCATTTATTTTTATATCTTTACGTGATTTTAATGCGACCAAAAATGACTCTAAGGTAAATATTTTACCTATCCACTGAAACTGACTTTCTCTACTTTTATCTCTGAACATGGAAAAAATAAGAGTGTTTTTTTGTTTCTGAGCAATATTGTAACTACGCGCCCAAGGATAAAATTTAATGTCAGCAGTTAATTGAGCTTCTTTAAGCATTAGATTAATAATATCAACCATAGCACCACTGGCTGGTTGATTATCATTATGAAATTGTAATGGTGGTAAGTCTTCGGTAACTATAATTAAGTCAGAAGCTTGAACTGTAACACTATAAAAAATAAGTAGTAATAAAACCAGTCGTTTCATATATAGAACACTCAAGGTAAAGTAGAGAGGTTAATTAATCGAATACCAATAACATTATTTATTATCCTACTATTAAAGATGAATGCTGTATATACCTAAGCGATTTCAACAAAGAAGATATAGCAGAGATAGATAGGGTTAAACTGACTCTACAATTACAGTAAGTATTTATGATAAACTGTGACAAAATTTTATAAGAGAATATTTCATGCCTTGGATCCAGCTTAGACTAGAAGCCGATGAGGAAACTGCTGAAAAATATAGTGACTGGCTTAACGCCTGTGGAGCACAAGCGGTTACTTTTTTTGATAATAAAGATACGCCTATTTATGAGCCCTTGCCGGGCGATGAACAAGCTTATTGGGCAGATACTATTG
>WGGB01000009.1 GCA_015491935.1 Alteromonadaceae bacterium | reverse complement strand
GCTAAAATTAAGGTACTTAACGGTGGTATAGTAATTTCAATGCTATGTGCTTGTTCTTGCCAAGGTATTGGTTGGCTTGTTACACCTGAAGTATTGCTTAAACCACTACCGCTGTAAATTTTAAGATCTGAATTAATTAATTCAACGTAATGCCCCGTAAAAGGCACACCTATTTTAAAGTTATGATGTGTGTTTGGGGTGAAATTACACACCACAATAACGGCTTGTTGCGGCTCTTGTGCATAACGAACAAAGCTTAGCAGTGATTGTTGGTTATTTTGATGATCTAACCAAGAAAAACCTTCTTTTTCACAGTCTAATTGATAAAGGGCAGGGGTGTTTTTATAAACATTATTTAAGTCTTTTATTAAACGTTGTACACCGCTATGCCAATGAATATCCAGTTGATGCCAGTCAAGTTCACTATCAAAATTCCATTCTTTGCCTTGGGCAAATTCACAGCCCATAAAAAGTAATTTTTTACCCGGATGTGCCCACATAAAAGCATAATAAGCCCGTAAGTTTGCAAATTGTTGCCATGCATCACCTGGCATTTTTGCGATCATTGAACCTTTACCATGTACCACTTCATCATGGCTTATGGGTAAAATAAAGTTTTCATCAAAAGCATAGACTAAGCCAAAGGTAAGTTGGTTATGGTGATGTTGGCGATGTATGGGATCTTGCTGAATATAACTTAAGGTGTCATTCATCCAGCCCATATTCCATTTAAAGCCAAAACCTAAACCTCCTGTTGAGGTTGGGTGTGATACTCCAGCCCAAGACGTAGATTCTTCAGCAACAGAAAAACAGTCGGGATATTGTTGATATAATTCTTCATTAAATCGTTGTAAAAAAGCGACGGCTTCAAGATTTTCACGACCACCATGCTTATTGGGTAACCATTCTCCAGCTTTTCGGCTGTAGTCTAAATATAACATTGAGGCAACCGCATCAACACGAATACCATCAAGATGATAGGTGTCTAACCAATGTAGTGCGCTGGCGCGTAAAAAGTTGGCAACTTCAACACGACCATAATTATAAATTAGCGTATTCCAGTCAGGATGATAACCTTGGCGAGGATCGGCGTGTTCGTATAAATGCGTACCATCAAATTTTGCAAGACCATGCTCATCGCTAGGAAAATGTGCGGGTACCCAATCAATTAATAAACCTAAATTAGCTTGATGGCATTTATCAACAAAATATTGGAAGTCTTTTTTATTACCAAAACGCGCGGTGGGGGCAAATAAACCTACCGGCTGATAGCCCCATGAACCATCAAAAGGATATTCGCTTACAGGCATTAATTGTATATGGGTAAAGCTCATTTCTAACGTATAAGGAATAAGTTTGTCGGCAATTTCTCGATAATTTAAAAACTCATTATTGCAACCGCGACGCCATGAGCCTAAATGCACTTCGTAAATAGAGATAGCAGCATGACGATTATTTCGTTGTGCGCGCTCATTTAGCCAAGCTTGATCCTGCCATGAATAGGGCGTGTTATCAGCAATAATACTCGCTGTTTCTGGGCGGTATTGTGCTTGTTTACCGTAGGGATCTGCTTTATGGGGTAAAAGTTTACCTGAGCTGTCTTTAAGTTCAAATTTATAGGCGCAACCAGCATGAATATTTGGTATAAAAATAGCCCAATAGCCACTATTATTTATATTACACATAGGATGGCGACGACCATCCCAGTGATTAAAATCGCCAATTACAGCCACATGACTCGCATTAGGTGCCCACACACTAAATTGTGTTCCTGTGATGGTTTTCTTTTTTAGTCTGTATTGTTGAACATTAGCACCAAGTACCTGATAAGGTTTTTGGTGATTGCCTTGTGCTAATAAATGCAGGTCAAAATCACTGATTTTTGGTGCAAAGGCAAAAGCATCGTCGATAATTTGCTGATGTTTACCGTGAGTCACTTTTAGCTGATAAGAAAAATGTTTTTTTCGGCGTAGTTTCTTAGTAAAAAAACCGCGAGGATCAACCTTGACTAATTTAACCAGAGACTTATTAAATTCACCCTTGTTGTTGGCAACGAGTAGTTCAACACTGTCGGCATTCGCTTGAAAAGTATTAATGACTAAATAATCAGACTTACTATCGCTATGCAAACCTAAAAAGGCAAATGCATTAGGGTGATCTGCATTTACAATAGCGTTAACTTGTGTTGAAAATTCAGTCATAAATTCGGCCATTAAAATATTCCTTTATTTTTCTGTTTTTACTTGGGTTGGAGTAAGCTGCCAAATATTATTAACATAATCTTCAATTGAACGATCTGAATTGAATTTACCCATCATCGCGGTATTCATAATAGCCATATGCGCCCAACGTTTTTTGTTTTTATACGCATTATTTAGTGCTTTATGTGCTGTTGAATAACTCTCAAAGTCGGCAAGCACTTTATAAGGATCACCACCATCAAGTAAACTGTGTTTAATCGCCGCTAATTCTCCTATTTTACCCGGCGTAAAGTAATCACTATCAAGCCAATCTAAGCAAGCTTTAATTTCGCTGTTCGATTCAGTGTCGTCGTTGTAATAATCACGAGGGTTATAGCCTTGTTCATCTAAGGCTTTTATTTGTTCAACGGTATGACCAAATATAAAGATGTTATCGCTACCCACTTCTTCGGCAATTTCAATATTAGCGCCATCAAGGGTGCCAATAGTTACCGCGCCATTTAGGGCAAGTTTCATATTGCCAGTACCTGATGCCTCTTTCCCAGCGGTAGATATTTGTTCTGAAACATCGGCGGCAGGAATGATTTTTTCGGCTAAACTAACGCGATAATTAGGTAAAAAGACCACTTTAAGTTTGTCTTTTATACGGCTATCGTTATTAATTTTTTCACCCATTTTGTTTAAAGCATAAATAATTTCTTTTGCTAAGTAATAACCTGGAGCGGCTTTAGCGCCAAAGATAAATACTTGTGGATGCATATCTAATTCAGGATTCGTTAATAAACGACGATAAAGCGCTAATATATGTAATAAGTTTAAATGTTGACGTTTATATTCGTGTAAGCGCTTAATTTGAATATCAAAAATAGCATCAGGGCTTACGGTAATGCCTGTTAGCTGTTTAATTTCTTTCGTTAAAGCAATTTTATTTTGTTGCTTTACTGCCATAAATTGTTTTTGAAAATTAGCATTGTCAGCTAATTCCGTCAGGACGGTTAAACTATCGAGATTTTTTGCCCAATCATCAGTAATTTTTTGTTTGGCAAATGTTTTATTTAACAAATTAGCCAGTAGAGGATTACAGGCTTTAAGCCAACGACGTGGTGTAATACCATTGGTTACATTGGTTAATTTATTCGGGTAAAGTTGAGCAAATTCAGGAAATAAATCTTGTTTTACTAAATCTGAATGAATTTTTGCTACGCCATTAACCTTGTGTGAGGTTATAACACATAAATGTGCCATACGTACCATGCGCTCATTACCTTCTTCAATTAAAGATAATTTAGCACGCATAGCCATATCATTAGGCCATAACGCATTGACTTCATTATCTAAAAAATTTTCATTTATTTGATACAGAATAGTTAAATGACGAGGAAGTACTTTTTCGAATAAATGAACAGACCATTTTTCTAACGCTTCGGGCAATAGCGTATGATTAGTGTAAGCAAATACTTGTTGGCAAATTTGCCAAGCATTATCCCATGATAAGTCATGATCATCTTGCAATGTGCGCATTAACTCTAAAATAGCGATAGTAGGATGAGTATCATTTAATTGAATTGCTATTTTATCGGCAAAATTGCTCCAATCATCACCATGGTGTTTTTGATAACGCTTAATAATGTCTTTTATAGAGCACGCGCAAAAAAAGTATTGCTGAATAAAACGTAGCTCTTTTCCTGCTTCTGTATCATCGTTAGGATAGAGCACTTTCGAGACTGTTTCTGCCGCTATTTGATGATGATGAGCTGCATGATAGTCGCCTTGGTTAAAATGCTGCCAATCAAAATGTTCATCAGCGCGTGATTCCCATAGGCGTAATATATTAACCGTATTGGATTTATAACCCACAATCGGCACATCCCAAGCAATGCCTTTTAAGGTTTGCTCACTATGCCAAATTTTTTGAATGCTGCCATCGGCTTGTACTTGGCTTTCAACATAACCATAAAGTGGAATATGCTGTGTGGCTTCAGGACGACAAATTTCCCAAGGATTGCCAAATTCGCGCCAAACATCAGGTGATTCTATTTGACGACCATGATCGAAGTCTTGTTTAAATAAGCCATGTTCATAATGAATACCATAACCTACCGCGTTATAGTCAAGCGTGGCTAATGAGTCGAGAAAACAAGCGGCTAAACGACCTAAACCACCATTGCCTAAGGCCAAATCTGCTCCTTGTTCGCATAAATCAGCCAATTCAAAACCTAAGGATTTAAGGGCTTTGTCTGCAGCGTCAAATAAGCCTAAATTATGTAAATTGTTTGACAATAAACGGCCCATTAAATATTCAAGCGATAAATAGTTAATGCTACGATTATCGCTGTTAAGCTGAGCGTTTTTACTTGCTTGCAATTTGTCAAAAATACTTTCATTAACGGCTAAACAAGTGGCTTGCCACCATGCTTGCTTATTAGTGCTGGCATCTGAATCGTCTAAGGTATATTTTAGGTGATG
>WGGB01000008.1 GCA_015491935.1 Alteromonadaceae bacterium | reverse complement strand
TTTTATTTTTATTACCTTGGTTTGACCGTGGTGTAGTAAAATCATTGAAATATCGTAGCAAACTTCATACCTTTAACCTTATTCAATTCGCTATTAGTTTTATCGTATTGGGTGTGTTGGGTACTAAGCCACCTTCACCCATGAATAATATAATAGGTATTATTGCCGCGTTTGGTTATTTTGGTTTCTTTGTTGCTTTATGGTTTTACAGTAAAAATGAAAAGACTAAACCAGTTCCAGAGAGGGTTTCAGGATAATGAAAAAATTAATCATAACATTAGTTGTAGCGTTTATTCTGGCACCAAGTCTTGCTTTTGCAAATTCTGGTGTACATTTAGAACATGCTGGTAACGATTTAACCGATAAAGCTTCATTACAACGTGGTTTTAAAGCTTTTATTAACAACTGTTTAGGTTGTCATGAATTAAAATATCAACGTTATAATCGCACGTTTAAAGATCTAGGCATTAGTGATGCTGAAGGTTTGAAAAATTGGATGTACACAGGTGAAAAGGTAGGTGATTATATAACTAACACTATGCCGAAAAAAGAAGCGGCACAATGGTTTGGTTCTGCACCGCCTGATTTAACACTAGAAGCTCGTTTAAGAAGTCCAGATTGGATTTATACTTATTTACAGTCTTTTTATGTTGATCCTGAACGTCCGTTTGGCGTAAATAATAAAATATTTAAAGATGTGGGTATGCCGCATGTTTTACAAAATTTACAAGGTATTCGCACTAAAGATGAGCATGGTAACTTAAGCCCTGCAACTGGTGGTAGCATGACAGAAGAAGAATATGATTCTTTTATTCGTGATATTACCAATTTTTTAGAATACACTGCTGAGCCTAGTAAACTTGAACGACAAAGTATGGGATATTGGGTATTAGGATATTTATTTATCTTATTTATCTTTACCTATTTCTTGAAAAAAGAATTTTGGAAAGACGTTCATTAAGTTATTGATATAGTAAATATATCTTTGAGAGGGGTTGATACTTAAGTATCAACCCTTTGTTAGTTTTTAGTTTTTGATTTTAATAAGCTATATGGAGGCATTATGGCCGTAGCAGCAAACAAGCGTTCAGTTATGACGTTGTTTTCACACGCAGATAATATGTACAGTCACCAAACTCGCATTGTGTTAGCAGAAAAAGGTGTAGGTGTTGATATTCATCTGGTTAATTTGGCTAATTTGCCTGAAGATTTAATTGATCTTAACCCTTATGGCACAGTACCGACGTTAATTGATCGTGAATTGGCATTATATGAAGCAAAAATTATTGTAGAGTATTTAGATGAACGTTTTCCTCATCCACCATTAATGCCTGTGTATCCTGTGGCTCGTGGTCGTAGTCGTTTAATGATGCATCGCATTGAATGTGATTGGTATAGTCTTACTAAAGTCATTTTAGAAGGCACAAGTGAAGAAGCGGCAAAAGCTCGTCAAGAATTAAAAGAAGGTTTGTTAAGTATTGCGCCAATTTTTAATGAAGCGCCTTATTTTATGAGTGAAGATTTTAGTTTAGTTGATTGCTATTTAGCACCACTATTGTGGCGTTTACCTGTTTTTGGCATTGAATTAGATGGTCAAGGTGCTAAAGAATTAAAAGCTTATATGCTTCGTGTATTTGAACGTGAATCATTTCAAGCGTCACTGACCGAAGCTGAGCGTGAATTGCGCTTTGGTTTGTCAGTTTAAGCGGTAGGTTAATTTTATGCCTGAACAAATGACTTCAAATAAGCCTTATATTGTTAGGGCTTTTTATGAGTGGATAGTTGATAATGAACTAACGCCTTATATCGCAGTAGACACTAGCGTTTATGGTGTTATTGTTCCTTTAGCTTATATTCATGATGATCAAATCGTATTAAATATTGCACCTGTTTCTGTAGGGGCTATATCACTTGCTGGTAATAGTATTGAATTTAGCGCTCGATTTGGTGGTAAGTTAGAAAACTTAGTTGTTCCTTATGCGGCTATTTCGGCTATTTACGCTAAAGAAAATGGCGCAGGTACACAATTAGCTGTTGAGCATATTGACGCGGATAATACGCACTCAACCAGTGCTGATGAACCTGCCGAGCCAAAGCTAAGCAGTGTGAATACTGCCGCCTCAACGGATAATTTAGAAGATAAACCAAATAAAGCAAATAAAAGTAGAGCAACATTAAAAGTTGTTAAATAATACCAATTTCATTAATTAAGTGACCTATTTTATACGTAGGAAAAATGGCCAAATACAAGGCATTTATTTTAATAACTAGTTGTTCTAATTATAAAATAAATAACGCGGTAGTTGGTGATTTTAACAAGTAGAAATGATCACTTAGTTTGTGAGATTGGTATAACTATTTATTACTATTTGTCTAATAAAAAGCAAGCAGTTACTTTATCGTAATTGCTTGCTTTTTTGTTTAAAGATTAAAGATTAACTATTTTCTATATTCAAATGCTTTTAGTACTTTAGTGACACCACTAATATTACGAGCAATATTTACTGCTTTATCTGCTTCTTTGGGGGTTACTAATCCCATTAAAAATACTTCGCTATTTTCAGTGACAACTTTAATGTTGGTGCCATCTATACTGTCGTCTGCGAGTAATGCTACTTTTACCTTTGATGTTAACCAAGTATCATGACTCTTAGTTAAGATAGAAGTGGTATTGCCGATACGAATTTGATTATAAACCTTACCAATGCCATCAATGCTATTGATCACTTTCATTACGGCATCACGTAAAAATACGCTAGGTGCTTGTCCAACAACTAATACTACACCATTCATCGCAACTACCTGAATATTGGTTTGATCTTTTATCGCGGGATCTTCACTTAGTTTTGTATAAGCATTTAATTCAATGGTTTGATCATCTATTTGATGACCTACACTACGCCTATCGGTTGCCATTTTTACGCCCGCACCAACGGTTACAACGGCAGCAGTGACGCAACCTTGTAAAAGTATAACAATAGCGATTAAAGCTGAAAATTTAAGATTTTTAACTGTGGGTAATAATTTATTCATTTTAACTTTCTGCCTGTGGAAATAATGTTGAGTCGATGATGTCGCATAAGCAATGGATCACTAATAAATGCACTTCTTGAATGCGTGCGGTACGTGATGAAGGGACACGAATTTCAACATCATTTTCGCCAAGTAAGCCAGCAATATCACCACCATCTTTACCCGTTAAGGCAATAATTGGCATATCGCGTGAAACGGCGGTTTCAATTGCTTTAACAACGTTTTTTGAATTACCACTGGTTGAAATGGCCAGTAGTACATCACCATTATTTCCTAACGCTCTTAATTGTTTTGAAAAAATTTCATCATAGTGGTAATCGTTAGCAATAGAGGTAATGGTTGAACTATCAGTAGTCAGCGCAATGGCGGGCAAACTAGGGCGTTCTGTTTCATAACGATTTAATAATTCTGCCGAAAAATGCTGCGCATCGCCAGCCGAGCCACCATTACCGCAAGCAAGAATTTTTTGTCCTGATAATAAACATTGCACCATGATCAAACCTGCTTGCTCTATGGAAGTAGAGATTTGTTCACTGGCGGCTATTTTAGTTTGAATACTTTCGGTAAAATTAGACTTAATTCGTTCTAACATAAAGCATTAAGCTCCGTAATGAGAAATATAATAAAAATTAATGGTGTAAAATTAAAATGCATTTTTGATCCAAGTGATCATTGGGTCATTTAAGTTGCCCTCTAGGGCAACTACGTCAAATCGACACTGGGTATTATAGGCATTTAATTGCTGTTTTTGCAGATAAAAATTAGCAGTTTTTTGTAACTTACCTTGTTTTGCATTAGATATAGCAGCGACGGCACCGCCAAAATGATTGTTTTTTCGGTATTTAACCTCAACAAAAACTAAGGTTTGCTGATCTGTCATGATTAAATCTATTTCACCCATACGACAATTAAAGTTTCGGATGACTTCCTTAAGTCCATGCTGAACAAGATAATGTGCTGCAATATTTTCACCAGCAGCGCCAATACTTGTCGTGTTTGTTGTCGCTGTTTTATTCCATCGCAAGTGATTTTACCTTATTACGGCGATATATTCCCCATAATAAACTGCGTGTTAAAATATGATTATTATTATATTTTAACACGCCTGTTTGACCGAAATGACGAATATAAGCGACTTTTTGCATTAAGGGTAGCTTAGTCACTAATGATAGGCTGTCAAAGCCAAGAGCAAAAATATTTTGTAAACTGTCACTGCGCTGAGGCCATAGTTGCACACTTTGCTCAGCTAAATTTTTATTTTGTTGTTTGCTATTTAGTAACCAAGGAATTTCGGTAAAGGTTAAGCCGTTTAAATCTTGTATTGTTTGACGATCTATTTTACTACTGTGGCTTTTAGAGGTAGCAAAAATAGGAATAAGATCAGCGAAAGGGCTAATGCTAACATCAATATAAGGTTTTAATAATCGGGTATTTGAGCTATTACTCACTAAATAAATCATATCAATATCACGTCGATTACGGGTTTGAACTTTTACTTTTTGTTTAATACGCGATTTTATACTTTTAATACGAGCTTTACTTAGACCTACATCTAGGCTGGCTTGTAAGCTTTTTTGTCGCTGCTTTCCTGTTGCGTTTTTAGGTAAATAAAATATTTCAGGTAACTTACCGCGTTTTTTTAACCATTGCTGTGCAAATCGTTGGCTGATACGTTTGCTTACTTTATCACTCTCGCTGATTATTAAGGGATGCTTATAAATGCGACTACTTAGTATGTCTGCAGCTTGTACCGCTTCATCATCTGGACGCATTGAAATTGCCGCTTGTTGTTCGCGTAAATTTTTATCTTTAGGGATATTTAAAAATAATGTGGGTAATATCAAGCTGTCGTCATCAAGGTAACGATTAACATTTGCCTTTAATAACGGTCCAATAACATGGTCTATTTTATCTTCAGTTAATTGTGTTGATAAGTTTTTCCAGTTAATTTTATTGGTATCAATAAAAAATAATTGCATCGTTTTATTATTTTTATAAGCGGCTAACATTCCTTGCTGAGCCGCAACACCTGCGGCTTGTTGCTTACCCGTTAAAGGTAATAAAATTGCAATGTTTTGTGGTTTTATGACGGGTAATGAAAATAACTTTTGCTGAATAGAGGCAATAATTTTATTTGCTGGATGATTAGGGTATTGACGCTGCCAGTTGATTAAATAGCGATTAAACTTCTGTTGTTTGCTGCCATATTTATTTGCATAACGAATTAAAGCTAACCAGCCTTTACTATAAGGGGAATTTTTATGGGCTAAGAGTGCAAGTTGCCATTGTGATAAATGAGTTAATGACTGCCAAATTTGTACGCTAGTATCGTTGTCTGCCTGTTTGTTTAAAGAAAAAGCATACATTTTGGCGTTTAAGGCGGCTACAACTAAACCCTTAGCTTGTTCAGCATTAGCCAATGTTTGGTAATATTTTAAATGATGTTTTATTTTATATTGTTGGGCTAATTTATTTGCATAGTCTAATTGTGTTAATGCTAAATCAAACTGTTTAAGTGTTAATAATGCCTGTGCAGTTACCAATACTAAACGGTATCGATCATTATTATCAACTAAAGGCATTAATTGTGCAGCTAGCTGTAATACTTGTTGTTGAGAATGAAGGTTTTCTAGCAGGTCATTATTTTTGGGTTCTACTTGCTCAGTAGCTAATGCTTCACTTGCTAATAGTAAATAATTGATACTGTCTTTATTTTTTTGCTGTAAATGAGCTTGTTTGGCTAAAGATATATATTGTTCACTCGCCGATAATTCAGTTACTGCATCATTTTTCGTTGTTTTAATTGTGTGCTTAACGATTGTTTTTTTAGGGGCATTAGCACAGCTATTAACCAACAAAAGCAGGCAACAGCTAAAAATTAAATAAAGCGTGGTATTTTTCAATGTTTATCTGCTCACAAATGAGATATTTTTGCATTTTAATATGCGGATAAGCTTATAATAACTGCCATCTAAATTATACTCAACTAGCACTTAATTTAACTTTCTATTAAATAGTGAATATTAAGTGACTACATAAGGCAATTTTTTATGTCAGCACCCAGTCAAACTTCTCCATGTAATGTTAATGGAGGTACATTATATATAGTGGCAACACCGATAGGTAACTTAGCAGATATTAGTCAACGTGCCTTAGATATATTAGCTCAGGTTGATGTGATTGCTTGCGAAGATACTCGCCATACTCAAAAATTATTAAATAATTTTTCAATTAAAAATAAAACATTATCAATGCATGATCATAATGAGCGTCAGCGCCAAGAGTATATTGCTGAGCTTTTACAACAAGGTAAAAGTATTGCGTTAGTTTCTGATGCTGGCACGCCTTTGATCAGCGATCCTGGCTTTCATTTAGTACGACATTGCCGTAGTTTAGGGCTTAAAGTATCACCAATTCCTGGTGCTTGTGCCGCTATTGCTGCGTTGTCAGTTGCGGGAATGCCTACTGATAGATTTACCTTTGAAGGTTTTTTACCTTCAAAATCAACGGCTCGCAAAACTACCTTAACTAATTTGGTTAACGAACCCCGTACTATGGTGTTTTATGATGCACCGCGTCGCGCAATAGACACTATTACCGATATTGTAGCGACCTTGGGCGGCGACCGTTATGTCGTGATTTGTCGCGAATTAACGAAAACGTTTGAAACTATTCACTCGGATAGTGCTGAAAATTTATTGAATTGGTTAAGTGAAGATAGTAACCAATTAAAAGGTGAAATGGTGTTAATTATTGAAGGGTATCAACAGGTTCCTAATGAAATATCTGCAGATGTTACTGCTACTTTAAAGTTGTTGATAAAAGAATTACCACCTAAAAAAGCCTGTGCTATAACCGCTGAAATTTATGGTATCAAAAAAAATGTTTTATATGATTTAGCACTATCTTTAAAAGATTGTTGAAAAAACAACCATTGTTGTACTACACTCTTATAAGGTCTAAGGGTGGTAATAGATGATGGATGCACAATATTATGCTCGTTTTAACGAGCTTATTGATAAATTAGCCGCAGATAAGATGACTGAAAATGAAAAACAAGAATATCAGTCAAAACGGAATGAAATTCTTAATGAAAAAATAAATGTCACTTTTCAAGATAGACTTTCTGCGAATAATAAAAGACAAAAAGATTACTGTTAATCGCAATTGTATCGGCTATTTAAGTGGTGTTTTTTTTTAGTTAAGGTAAAATGCTTATTGAGTTGACTAGACAATCGCTGCTTTATCGTAAGTATTTAATGTTCTCATTAAATAAACGGATAAAGGGGAGGAAAGTCCGGGCTCCGAAGAGCAGGGTGCCAGATAACATCTGGGCGGCGCAAGCCGACGACAAGTGCAGCAGAGAGAAAACCGCCGATGGTTGTTCTTTTTTTTAAGAGCGATACAGGTAAGGGTGAAAGGGTGCGGTAAGAGCGCACCGGATTACTGGTAACAGTAATTGCAGGGTAAACTCCACCCGGAGCAAGACCAAATAGGGTTCCAGTACTCTTTATTGAGTTAATGCGTGGCTCGCGTTGGAACCGGGTAGGTTGCTTGAGCCTTAGAGCGATTTAAGGCCTAGACGAATGATTGTCACTTCTTTTAACTAAGAAGCTACAAAACCCGGCTTATACAGTCAGCTCACTTATTTTTTTAAGCCCCTATTTTATAGGGGCTTTTCTTTTTCTATTAAATTATACCGCTTAAACAAATGAGAAATACTTAAGGTTAGTTTTATAAACTAAGTATCATTTTGAGTATATTCGTAATAAATCATCTACGAAACATTTAGTTACACTTGTAGCCGAGCAAAAAAAATGAGAAATTGCGTCGGTTAAAATGAGAAAGAGTAAGAGTAACCAAAAGCGGTTAAAACGAGAAAGAACCACCTAAAATGAGAAGTGTTAAAGTTATTTTAAATGCTTCTTAAAACAACTTTAATACTTCCCTTTTCCAAACCAGCCCACAAAATAATACGCGATTGTTGCTTCATACTTTCGTGCTTTGTATGCGATAGCTGTTTGTTTGAATGCGTTGTCTGCGTACGATTTTGTTTTAATCGCGTTGCTATATAGATGGTCATGTATAACTGACGCTTGAAATAGTACACCCGCGGGGCTGAATACGACCCATAGCATCCTTGGCACACTAGCACCGTCAGTAGTAAAGCCTTTAGGCACCACACCGAATGGGGTGTGCCAGTCTTCAATAAGTCGCCATTTGCGGCGGCTTACTTTTTCTACAACGAGTTGTGAGTAGGTCATTAGCTAAAAAACGCCTGTCTTGCTGCAATAAACTGCATAGCAAACGTTTCAAAGTCTGGCAAATTAGCAAACGGCAACACCACATCACCGCTAGCACTTTCAGCTTTGAAGTTAATAGGGTAAATGTTTGCCCCTGCTTTATCTGCTAGTTGTAGACCTGTTAATACGGCTGCTATACCATTCTGATTACTTTCATTTAGTGAGATAGTAGCGCCGTTAATGCTTGCTCCTTGTTTTTTGTTATAACTATCAAACAAGATAGCATTTTCAGTTTTAAAATCTTCAACAGTCATTGTGAACGCAGGTCGCACTGGTGCAGTAGCAATACCGCGAAAACCTTTTAACCATTCGTTGGCGGTTTCTAGCTCAGTACGCTTGGCTAGTGCTACATCATAAGCGTTTGGCTCTTCCCCTGTAACAATACCGTTATCATCAACTATCTGTTTGCGTGGTTCGTTAATATCAGCATCAGCTAGTGTTAATTCATTAGCGTACCAATCATCAGCTTGTTGCTGTGCTGGATCAAGCATAGGAATATACAATTCAATAAACTTATCAATAACGGCAGCAGGTTTATTTAGCTCAATGATTTGCTTAATATCTTCTACTGTTTTGTATTCAACGTAAGTAATAATTAATTCTTGTTTCTCCGTATCCCATGCGTATTTATTCATTATGCTTCCCCTGTGAAGAATGGTAATTTAACGCGTTTTTGCCCAACAATAACGGTATTACCGTTGTTGTCGGTTACGGTTGATTCGCCGTTTACAATGTCGAATTTGCTGTTGTCACCGTACGATGGAGAAAATTTTAATTCTTTATATATAAATTGTAAGTAATATTGCCCACTATCAGAAGTAATGTACTGCAACACTTTTGCCGATTCAGGAGTGCCAGAATTAGCGGTTGTAGATCCGTGCGCTGGTCCTCGACCAGATGATGAGCTTAAATGGCCAGTAGGCTGTAAAAAATACCTGTCAATAGTTGTTGTTACAGCTCCTGAATCCCCCTGAGTATTAATCTTACCGATAAGACTAGGCAACAGTCTATTTCCTAAAAGCACAAGGTTATATCCAACAAATGTGCAATCACCTAGCGCTAGTACTTCAGAGTTATTTGCTGATTCATATGGGTTCGAGTTTGTTATATAGTTGTACAACATTACTATTGACGATGCGTAATTTGGCGATGATATACTGTTATCAGTGCCAATTACCCATGCCGTAGTCGCCCAATTAGCCCCATTATCGATTGTACTATTAACTGTTGCTGTCGTACCTCCTGTTGGGCCACTGATAAATTTATTATTGAAGGGGAAAGCTTTGGCGGAACTGTCGGGAATAACTGGAATCCATTGTCCTATAACGCCATTAGGAAAAGTAGCAGCAATATTGGCAGGAGAACCAATAATGTCAGTCCATGTGGGTTTGTCTGATTTTGGTGTTAAGGTTAAAACATCATGCAGACAGTAGGTAGTGTTTATTAAAAACTCTGACGCATGATTGCCTAAGATATAAACATAATCACTTGTTGCATCTTGGCTTACTTCATTAACAACATAAGGGGCTATTGGTGAGTTTAAGTAGATGCCTTTTGTGCCTGCGGCTTTCTCACCATATAAGGAATATACTGTATTTAATGGGAATCTCACTAGTGTTCTAGCAGCTTGATTAACACCAGCGGCAAATGTCGTGTAAGTTCTGGTAAAAGGCACACTCTCAAAACCGAGGCTGTAATCCTAACTGTGTAAATACCCTTTTAGATATGGGGAGCAATCTGCTCCTCAAATTCGATTATAAAACGATTTAACGCGGGTTTCCAATCTCTAATTGGCATAGTCCATTTTTAGACGCTGCTTGAATGGCCAAGTAGATAAC
>WGGB01000007.1 GCA_015491935.1 Alteromonadaceae bacterium | reverse complement strand
TTCAAAGGCTGTACCGCGATAATTTGAGCCGCGATTATCCAGTTGAAAAACAATATAGCCTTGCTGTAAATAGTATTGAGTCATAGTAAAACCTTGCCAACTATTAGTGACTCGCTGGGCATGAGGACCACCGTAAACATTCACAATAACTGGATATTTTTTACCTGGAATTAAATCTTTAGGCTGATAAAGTTTATAATATAAATCAGCTTTGCCGTCAGTTGATTTTATCGCACCAAAGGTTGGGACAACTAAATCATCTATATAAGGGGCAGCAGGATGAGTGGCGGTTATTTTATTTTCGGCCAACCAAGTTATTTGATCACCATTACTTTTATGTAAACTCACCTGCGGTGGGGTATTAATACTGGAAAATTTATCAATATAAGTTCTATGATTATGCGCAAAAACAATACTATGAAAACCATTACGTTGGCTAATACGCACTACATGATCAGGTGATTTTCCGTCGAGAGGTACTTTATATAAGTGGCGTTCTAATGGCGTGTCAGCACGCGCTGTAAAGTACAGCCAACCTGTTTTTTCATCGACTGATTTTAAATCATTTACTACCCATTTTCCTTTAGTTAGTTGGGCAATGAGCTTACCTTTGGCGGAATAATGGTATAAATGTTTATAACCGTCGCGTTCTGACGCCCAAATAAATGAATTATCTTGGGTTAAAAAGGTGAGATCATCATTTAAATTAATCCAGTGATCTGATGTTTCTGTGAGTAAGGTTTTAACCTGAGTTGTTTTTAAGTTATAAGCATTGAGTTTAAGAATTTTTTGATCGCGTGATTGCCACTGAAAAGAAAGTTGTTCACTATTGGGAAACCATTTTACCCGTGGAATATAAATATCAGTATTTTTGCCTAAGTTAACAAAATGTGTTCTTTTACCTCTAACATCGGTAACGGCTAGTTTTACTTTAACATTGTTTGTGCCCGTAGCAGGGTAACGCTGTTTAATTAATTTAATATTATCAGCATAAATTTCATTACGAATCACAACATTAACAGGTGATTCATCAACCTTTAAAAAAGCGATATGTTTTTCATCGGGTGACCACCAATAACCTGTCATACGGTGCATTTCTTCTTGGGCAACAAATTCAGCCATGCCATTTTTAATAACACCTTTGCCGTCTTTGGTTAATTTTTTTTCTTTACCTGTTTTTATCGTTAAAACATAAATATTTTGCTGGCGTATAAAAGAAACGTAATTGCCTTTTGGCGAAAATTTAACATCTGTTTCAAAGGCTTTAGTGTGAGTTAAGCGTTTAGCTTGTTGGCTGGTTAAGTTGTAATAATAAATGTCACCATTAAGCGGAAATAATAACGCGCTACCATCATTAGAGAAAAAATATTCAATAATGCCCGAACCATAAACTCGTTGACGTTCGCGACGAGCTTTTTCTTCGTCAGACAACACTTCATCGCCTTGCTCTAAATCATCAGCATTAACTAATAATTTATTTTCTTGGCTGGAAATGTTGTATTCCCATAAATCATAGCGATTTAAATTATCCTTTTTGCCTTGTAGGTAGGTAACGCGTTTACCATCAGGGGATAATTTTAAGGCTTTAGGGGTTTGTCCGTTAAGTGATGGTGAACTATATATTCTCTCAATAGTCAGTTTTTTTAGAGATTTTGTTAGTTTTTTTCTCGTTGGGTTAATTGTGTTGCCAACCTTGGAATTAGGCGTGCTTATTTGCTTTTCTTTAACTTGACTTGCGAATGCTGGAGTTAAAAAAAGTAAACTAATACAGCTGAGTAAAATGGTAATTGTTTTTTTCATCATAAGGATAATTTTTAGAGTTCTGTTAATAAAAGACACATTAAATTATATCGAGTGCGTCACTTAATTTTTTAACGCCAATAACTTCCATGCCTTCAATACTATGTTTTGGGGCATTGGCTATTGGTACAATGGCACGTTTAAATCCATGTTTAGCCGCTTCGTTAATACGTTCTTGACCACTAGGAACAGGGCGAATTTCACCTGATAAGCCAACTTCGCCAAATACTACTAAATCTTGTGGTAAGGCTTTATCTCTAAAGCTAGAAACCAGTGCCAATAGTAAGGCTAAATCAATACTAGTTTCGCTTACTTTAACACCGCCTACAACATTGACAAACACATCTTGGTCATTCATTTGTAAGCCGCCATGACGGTGTAAAATAGCCAATAACATCGACAAGCGGTTTTGTTCTGCACCAACGGCAACTCGTCGTGGATTACCTAAGGCGGAATGATCTACCAAAGCTTGAATTTCAACTAATAAAGGGCGAGTGCCTTCCCATAGCACCATAACAATGCTGCCTGCAGTTTGTTCAGCAGAGCGACTTAAAAAAATTGCTGACGGGTTAGAGACTTCTTTTAATCCTGTGCCAGTCATTGCAAATACACCTAACTCATTTACCGCACCAAAACGGTTTTTGTTACCACGTAATGTTCTAAAACGAGAATCAGTACTTCCTTCAAGCATAATCGAACAATCAATACAGTGCTCTAATACTTTAGGGCCAGCCAAAGAGCCATCTTTAGTGACATGACCAACCAACAACATAGCCACATGATTTTGTTTAGCAAAACGGGTTAAGTAAGCGGCAGTTTCGCGCACTTGTGAAACGCTACCTGGTGCCGATTGAATATCGCTAATATGCATCACTTGAATGGAGTCTATTACCATAATTTTTGGCTTTTCTTTACTGGCAATATTACAAATATTTTCAACACTGGTTTCGGATAACATTTTAAGTTTATTAGTAGGTAAACCTAAACGTTTTGCGCGCATTGCCACTTGCTGTAGCGACTCTTCACCTGTGACATATAAGGTTTCCATATTCGCCGCTAAACTACACATGGTTTGTAATAATAAGGTGGATTTGCCAGCACCCGGTTCACCGCCAATTAAAATGGCACTACCTGGCACTATGCCGCCGCCAAGTACGCGATCAAACTCTTTAAAACCTGATGAAAAACGCGGTAAAGCAGTTAAGTCTATGCTGTCAAGTGTTTGTACTGTTGCACTTGTTTGTCCAGCAAAGCCTGAAAAATTATCTTGTCTTATTGGTGTTTTTGCTTGTCTAAATTCAGAGATAGTATTCCACGCATGACATTCTTGGCATTGCCCTAGCCAGCGTGTATAGTCTGCACCGCAGTCAGTACAGACATAAGCAGTTTTTGTTTTTGCCATTATTTACCTTTTAAGTGCCTGATTTGTTTTATAATCAAGTGGTTTGGGTATAGTTATTGCTTGCTTATTATAAATGTTATATTTATTATTTATTATTTATTATTGTCGCCTGTTATTATTACTTATTGTCATTTATTGTGAAACTAATCATTAAATTCATCATTATTTAAAATTAAATAAACAAAGTCATTTTTGTTAAGTAAATAATAATTGTCTTTTTATCTTGCGTAAGCTCATGAATAATATTTTAACGAATATATTCATTCTATTCGCATTATTCGTTTATTGTAGCCATTATTAAGATGTTATGAGTACAGATTTTAGCAAATACCAAACTATTATTGAAAAATTACGTGGAGAAGCGGGATCAAATGATTTTGATGCTAAATTTAACGCGCTTACCAAAAAGTTAACTAAAACCGATAAATTTTTATTAAAAATGGAAATTAAGCGTTTGGCGACACCTTGTACGCGTTTAATTGATTTACGGGGGTTAGTTAATGGCGAATGTCGTCCGTATGAATACGAAGGCAAAGGACATTTTTTAGATGATATTGCGATTAAAGTTTTTGAAGAAAATATTGCCTATTATGGCGGTTATACTTTTGGTGTTTATGATGCGGTAACCAATACCGAGAATAACTTTCGTGTAATTTACGAAAAAGAAAAATCGTTAGTGAAAACTGACGATGATATTAATCATTTAAATAAGAGTTTAGAAAAAAACACCTACCCAGCAAGGTTATATTCTACCGC
>WGGB01000006.1 GCA_015491935.1 Alteromonadaceae bacterium | reverse complement strand
CTTTAGAATTTACGGTGAGTATTTGTAATATAAAGCAATTGCCCAATGCCATTTCTGTTGGTGTAAGCTTCGCCTATGCCGACAGTAAAGCTGTAAAAAAATTATTATTAACAGCAATGGGTGATGAAGATTAACTTTAATTTAGGTTTTTTAATGGCTAGTGATCACTTTAGCTTTAATTACACCATCACTTAATTGAATGTTAATAACCTCATTATTTTGTACTTGCTTACTTGAATTAATGACCTGATCACTCTCATTTCTTGTAATGCTATAGCCTCGCGCTAAGGTTGCTAGCGGGCTAACTAAATGCAATTGCTCAATAAGCGCTGCAAATTTATTTTCACTGGTCGTTAATTTATATTGCAACGCATTTATTAAGCGTTGCTCTAGTTGTTGCGTTGTCTGTCGCCAATAGCTGATGTTTTTTGCGGGTGATAAATAATGTAATTGTTCACTTAAATGTTGCGGTTGCTGTTTTAAATGCTCTAACTTATGAGTTATGGCTTGTTGCAAACGTAAGGTTAAATCATCACATTTTTGTTGTTGCTGTAATAATTTTTGCTCAGGATGAACTTGCGCTAAACGATGTTGTAGTGCTCGTAACTGTTGCTGCTGATGATGTTGTTTTTGTTTAATGCTATTTTGTAAACGCTGTTGTAACTGCTGTAAGTGTTTGCACAATTCATCACTGTCTTGTGATACTAACTCAGCTGCTGCTGAGGGCGTTGCTGCCCGTAAATCGGCAACATAATCACTTAGTGTGGTATCAATTTCGTGACCTACTGCACTTATAATAGGCAAACGACTGGTAAATATAGTACGCACTACACACTCGTCGTTAAAGCACCATAAGTCTTCTAACGACCCGCCACCACGCCCTACAATTAATACGTCACATTCATTTCGATGATTTGCAATATTGATCGCTTGGCTGATATTTTCTGCTGCACTTTCTCCTTGTACTAAGGTTGGATAAATAATTACTTTAATACTGGGATTTCGACGTTGTAATACGGTGATTATATCTTTTACTGCGGCACCAGTGGGTGAGGTAACAACACCTACGCAAGTAATATGCTTAGGTAGTGTTTTTTTATATTGGAGAGAAAATAAGCCCTCATGGGCAAGTGTTTCTTTTAATTGTTCAAATTTTTGCCGTAATAAGCCTGTACCTGCATCTTCCATTTGTTCAAGTATTAATTGAAAATCACCACGGGGTTCATATAAAGATACCTTGGCGCGCACTAAAACTTGTTGACCATTACGAGGAGTTATTCTAACGCGACGATTATTACCTTTAAACATGGCACACTTAACTTGTGATTTACTGTCTTTTAAGGACAAATACCAATGACCAGAGTTTGCAGCGATAAAATTAGATATTTCACCTGTTAACCAGACGGTATTAAGTTCGCTTTCAATAAGAAAACGTACTTTTTTTGTGAGTTCACTTACTTGTAAAATTTGCTGTTGCGTCATAAAACTTGGTTTTTTATATCATTAATCAAGGTGATTTATCCTAGTATAACTTTGTTAATGACTCTTGGGTAATAATTCACGGTAATTAATCGTCGTTAATAAATAATCTTATTTTAGTAAAAAGCCAAATTTTAGTTTACCTAAAGATTAAAAACGGTTAAAATTTTGCCGCAATATTTACTCCCTATTCACCTTGCTAGAGAGATGTTGCGATGCTACGAATTGCCCAAGAAGCGTTAACCTTTGACGATGTTTTATTAGTGCCTGCCCATTCTACGGTACTACCTCATACTGCCAATTTAACTACCCGATTAACTCGAAAAATAAACCTTAATGTACCCATGATTTCTGCGTCTATGGACACAGTAACTGAAGCGCGTTTAGCGATCACCTTAGCCCAAGAAGGTGGTGTTGGTTTTATCCATAAAAATATGACTATAGCTGAGCAAGCACAAAATGTTGCACAAGTTAAAAAATACGAAAGTGGTATTGTGTCTGATCCCGTGACGGTAAGTCCTAATGACACCATTGAAAGTGTTATGCGCTTAGCCGACGAGTTAGGATTTTCTGGATTTCCAGTCGTCGATGGTGATAATGATTTAGTGGGTATTATCACTGGACGTGATTTGCGTTTTGTTACCGATTTAACCAAAAAAGTGTCTGTGATGATGACGCCAAAAGCAAAGTTAATTACGGTTAAACATGGCGCAAGTCGAGATGAAATTTTGGGCTTGATGCACGAAAACCGTATTGAAAAAATTCTAATGGTTGATGATGCCTTTAAATTAATCGGCATGATCACGGTAAAAGATTACCAAAAAGCAGAAAGCAAACCTAATGCGTGTAAAGATGAATTAGGTCGTTTACGTGTTGGTGCTGCCGTTGGTGTTGGTGCTGGTACAGATGAACGTATTGACGCTTTAGTTGCTGCGGGTGTTGATGTTTTATTAATAGATACCTCTCATGGTCATTCGCAAGGCGTGTTAGACCGCGTAAGTGCAACGCGAAAAGCCTACCCAGATTTACAAATTATTGCGGGTAATGTTGCCACTGCCGCAGGAGCTAAAGCATTAGCTGATGCAGGTGTTGACGCGGTAAAAGTAGGTATTGGTCCTGGTTCTATTTGTACTACGCGTATTGTTACAGGGGTGGGGGTGCCACAATTAACTGCGATTTCTGATGCTGTTGATGGATTAAAAGGCACTGATATTCCCGTGATTGCTGATGGAGGTATTCGTTTTTCTGGTGATATCGCCAAAGCACTCGTTGCTGGCGCGCACTGTGTCATGGTGGGTAGTATGTTTGCGGGTACCGAAGAATCACCAGGTGAAGTAGAACTTTACCAAGGTAGATATTATAAATCATATCGCGGTATGGGCTCTTTAGGCGCAATGAGCCAAAAAGAAGGTTCAAGCGATCGTTATTTTCAAAAATCTGATGGTGAAGCTGACAAATTAGTACCCGAAGGTATTGAAGGGCGCGTTGCTTATAAAGGCCATGTTGCTGCTATTATTCATCAACAAATGGGCGGTTTACGTTCATCAATGGGCTTAACGGGTAGTGCAACAATAGAAGAAATGCGTACTAAGCCACAATTTATGAAGATCACTTCAGCTGGCATGGGGGAGTCGCACGTACATGATGTGACCATCACAAAAGAGGCACCCAACTACAGATCTAGTTAATTTAACTTCATCCTTTTGACGATAGCGGCATCAGAAGTGCTCACCTAGTGAACTAGGCTCCGCGCTTCTTCTTTGCTCTTGAACAAAATTATTTTGTTAAATTAAACTAGATATTGAGGATTAAATTATTCTCAACTTGTTGGAGATGTTTTTGTAGGTCGACACGAGCGCAGCGAGGCTCGACACCATTAATATATTTTTATAACTAGCGTTGCCATAGCACACGGCAAGCTACATTATTTTACAGGGCTAACACCCAAGCTAAACTTACAGGAAAAAACATGAGTAAAGACATTCATGAACATCGCATCTTAATTTTAGATTTTGGTTCACAATATACTCAGCTAATTGCGCGTCGTGTACGTGAAATTGGTGTTTATTGTGAACTTTGGGCTTGGGATGTTACCGAGGCACAAATTAAAGAATTTGCTCCTACTGGCATTATTTTAGCTGGTGGCCCAGAGTCAGTGACTGAACATAATTCACCACGCGCACCACAATATGTATTTAATGCTGGCGTACCGGTATTGGGTATTTGTTATGGTATGCAAACTATGGCGGAGCAATTAGGTGGTAGTGTACAAAGCAGTGAACATAAAGAGTTTGGTTACGCTGCGGTTGAAGTTATTGCTAAATCAGCCTTATTTAATGCTATTGAAGATAATGTTGCTGCCAATGGTAATGCGCTTTTAGATGTATGGATGAGTCACGGCGATAAAGTATCGAGTATTCCTGCTGGTTTCAAAAGTATTGCTCAAACAGATAGCTGCGCTTATGCCGCAATGGCTAACGAAGATAAAAAATTCTACGGTGTACAATTTCATCCAGAAGTTACTCACACTAAACAAGGTTTACGTATTTTAGAACACTTTGTTGTTGATATTTGTCGGTGTGAAAAATTATGGACGCCAGCCTCTATCATTGAAGATGCAATCGCTAAAATGAAAGCGCAAGTGGGTGATGATGAAGTTATTTTAGGTTTATCTGGTGGGGTTGACTCATCGGTTGTTGCCATGCTGTTGCACCGCGCTATTGGTGATAAATTAACTTGTGTATTTGTTGATAACGGTTTATTGCGTTTAAACGAAGGTCAGCAAGTCATGGATATGTTTGGTGATCATTTTGGTTTAAAAATTATTCATGTCAATGCTGAAAATAGATTTTTAGATCGCATGAAAGGCGAAGCCGATCCTGAGAAAAAACGTAAAATTATCGGTAATGTTTTTGTTGAGGTGTTTGATGAAGAATCGAAAAAACTGAAAAATGCCAAGTGGTTAGCACAAGGAACTATTTATCCTGATGTGATTGAATCGGCGGCTTCAGCAACAGGCAAAGCTCATGTGATCAAATCGCATCATAATGTGGGTGGTTTACCTGACGATATGGAATTAGGTTTAGTTGAGCCGTTACGTGAATTATTTAAAGATGAAGTACGTAAAATTGGTTTAGAGCTCGGTTTACCTTACGATATGTTATACCGCCATCCTTTTCCTGGTCCAGGGTTAGGTGTACGAGTTTTAGGTGAAGTAAAAAAAGAATATTGTGATTTATTGCGCCGTGCTGATGCGATATTTATTGAAGAATTACACAATCACGACCTATACCAAAAAGTGAGCCAAGCGTTTACGGTATTTTTACCTGTACGCTCGGTTGGTGTTATGGGGGATGCGCGTAAATACGATTGGGTGGTTAGCCTACGTTGTGTAGAAACTATCGACTTTATGACGGCTCGTTGGTCACATTTGCCGTATGATTTCTTAGGGCTAGTGTCTAATCGCATTATTAACGAAATTGATGGTATTTCTCGTGTTGTTTACGATATTAGCGGTAAACCGCCAGCCACCATAGAGTGGGAATAAACTTTTTATACCTACGCTTTTTATTAAGTTAGTTCAAATAAATAGCTATAATTACACTTAAATAAGAAAACCTCATTGTTGCAAAACAGTGAGGTTTTTTGTTATCTAAATGATAATAAATTATTGTTAGCTATTGTTTTATTAGTCCGAGCGTAAGGTTAAAACTCTCATCTTTAGATGAGTAGCTTTAGCTAGCAGTTGCGATTAGAATGTTGGTATGAAATATCGTCATGGTTCACATACCAAATATATATAACATTGAATATCACTTCGTTTAGCGCCACAGAATTGGTCAGTTTCCAATATAATGAAACGACTCAAAGGGCGTAGTTCAACAAAATTGTTTCAAGAATATCCAGAGTTAAAGAAGCGATATTGAGGGCAACACTTTTGGGCAAGAGGCTACTTCTGTGTAACAGCAGGAGAGTTAACAGACAAATGATCAGTGAATATTTATCACATCACTTTGAAAGGAAAGATGAAGATAATTTTGATGTTGAATAGTGCTGATAGGACTTTCAGTCCGCAAAAGAACCTACCGTCTTTAGACGGTATGTAGTTCAGTTGCACCTTATTTGAGCCGTTAGATAGTGAAACAACTAATGGTTTAGGAATTAACTACAGTTATTATTTTTTTGGGGTACATAATTCAGGCTTTAAAATTCACATTGAAGGTGGTTATGGCCAAAGTAGCCGTGCGAATGTTAACCTTTTTGATGGTGGTATTATTTTAAGCTACCAGTTTTAAATGATTTTAGTTTATAAAAAAAAGCTTTATTTTTTTTGTAAAATAAAGCTTTTTATGTTTTTTATTTAGAGTTTATAGGGCAAGTATTTAATCCTAGTAGTTTATAAATAGGGCAAAAACCAAATAATCCCGTAAATAAAGGTATTAACCCAAGCCATCCCCAGATTATTTTAGGGCCAATAAAAACTAAGCTTAGTAATACTAAACCGATAATAATGCGTAAAACCTTATCTATGCTACCAACATTTTTCATAATTTAATCTCCTTAAATGATTTCGTTAGCTATTATTATGAAAATCAAAAAATGTTTCTGTGACAAAGTCACATAACGACAAAATATTTAATTTATTTTTTCTAAAGCTTGATAATTCTGTATGGTGATTAAAGAGCGCCCCAATGTAATAAGCTCTAATTTTTCAAAAATTTTTAGTTGACGGCTAATCACTTCTCTTGTACTTCCTAGCTCTGTTGCTAAATCATGATGAGTTATTTTAATGGTAGTATGTTTTTTTGATTTACTAAGTAATAGTTTTGCTAGTCGCTGTTCAAGTCGGGCAAAACTTACAGACTGAACCAAAGATATAACGTCGGTTAAGCGTTTTGCATAAGATGAAAAAACAAAATTTCTAAAGCTAGGAGAATGATTTAAGCCATGATCAAAATCATGCTTGCTAATCAATAATGCGGTAACTTCTGTTTCTGTAATACCTTCGGCTGGGTATTTGTTTTTGGTTAGTAAGCATGACGTTGTTAAGGTGCAAGACTCGCCAACAGTTACGCGATAAAGTAGTATCTCACGCCCATTATCATTACGTGTAAAAACTTTAACACTACCTTGCAAAACTAATAGGTAGTGCACACAGGCATCACCTTGATGAAAAACAATACTATTAGCTGCTAAAGTCACTTTTTTAGCATTAATAATAATTTGTTTACCTATATCATCATCTATTTGATTAAATACTTTTAAATTATTCATAATGTTGAGTGTGTTACAAATAACATTAAAATAAAAAAAGCAATAATAATGGCATTAAAAGCAATGATATAAGCAAAGCCTTTTAAGCCTTGTTTTAACGTGTAGCCTTTACTATTTAAAAACCACCACCAAATTGCAGACATTAGAATAGGAACTAAAAAGAAAAATTTGATCATTAATATGCTTATGATTTTAAAACAGAATTATTATTCCAATATAATACATTGCGGCATATTAATCACATTTTACTTGTTGTTGCTGATTAATTAATACGGTTAATGGTTTGCGAATACTATATAAAAATAACAAACTAGGGATCACCATTAGCGCTGTAAGTACAAAAAACAATGCCCAATTACCTCCTAAATAGTCCACCATAATACCTGAATAAGAACCTAGCATAACACGCCCAAACGTACCAAGTGATGCCATTAGGGCATATTGGCTAGCGGTAAATGTACGATTACACAATACCGAGAGTAAAGCGACAAAGGCGACTGATCCCCAAGCTGAAGTAAATCCATCAACCAATACTGTAAAAGCAAATAGCGCTTTATCGGGACCAACGGTTGCCATTAATGCAAATAATAAATTACTTGATGCCATAGCAATGCCGCCAATAAATAAACCTTTTAAAATGCCGTAACGTATTGTGAATATACTGCCAATTAATGAAAATACTATAGTAACAGCCCAATTTATCATTTTAGAATAATAAGCAATATCGCTATTACTAAAGCCTATTTCACGATAAAACACGATGGACATCCGTCCTAAATAGGCTTCACCTAATTTAAATAAAAAGATAAATAATAAAATAGATAATGCGAGTCTGGTACCATTGCGTTGAAAAAACTCTTGAATTGGAGCAACTAAAGTGGTTAATAACCAAGCAGTTAGTTTATGGATATTAGTTATGGTTACTGGATGTTGAACTTGCCCTTGCGTATTTATTTTTCTATTGAGTAAGCTTAATTGCTGAGAAAAAATAATTAATAAGGTGGCAATAAAAAGGCTTAACAGGCTAAAACGATAATCGTTGCTAATAAACTGCTCTGGCCAATAAGGATAGCCAATATTGGCATAAATAATAGCTAAGAAAATAAGTGGTAATAATAATAGAATAATTAAGGGACGATGACCAAAGTAAGGCAACGCATTTAAATAATTTTGTTCAATAGTTGCTTGTGCCGTTTCTCTATTGCTAATAGGTTCTTTAACAACAAAAGTAGTGATCATTAATAATCCCATAATGCCTGCCAAGACTAAATAAACTTGTGGCCATTGCCAGTTGGGGAGATCGACCAAAATAAAAGCAATACTGCCTAGTCCTGCATATCCTGTCCACCAGCCAGAGGTTGCCATGGCAGAACCCGCGGCCATTAAATTAGCTTCTTCTTCACCGCTTGTATCTTGCGACAAAATATCAATTCGATAAGCGTCAATGGCAATATCTTGTGTTGATCCGGCAAGCGCAATAATTAGCCCAAATAATGCCATTAAACTGAGTTGATGAGTTACGTTAAGTTGGCTTAATTGAAAGGCAGCAAGCACAATAATGAATTGAGTAACAACAATCCAACTTTTACGTTGCCCTAAAAAAGAAGTGAATTTATAAAGCTTTATTCTATCAACTAATGGTGACCATAAAAAATTAATACTATAGGCGACAAAAATCAAACCGAATAAACCAATGCTAGAGCGACTTAACCCTTCGTCTTTTAACCAGCCACTCATGGCCGAGCCGATCATTACCCAAGGAAAGCCGCTGGCAATACCAAAACAAAAAATAGTGAGTAGACGACGGTCTTTAAAGTAGCTAAAAACTTGGCGAAAAGAATGTGCTGATGACATGAATAAACAATTAAGGGAAAACTTATCATTAGCCTATCAAAGACTCGCTTTAGACAGAAGTGATATATAAAATTAAATTTTATTACGGGTTAAGCAATAGGACGCCAGCCAATACAATCTATTGGGTAACTACCAATACCATCAAAAAAATCTAGGCAAGTATTCACTTCACTTTTTAGAAACAAATCATGCTGTAAAGCTTGTGCGCCATGTAAACTCAATTCGTGAATTAAGTGCCAAAAAACTCGCTCTCGCGCACTATTAGGGCTTTCTTCTGTGATTAATAAAGAAGTCCACTCTTCCATTACATCATTTATAAATAGGTCTAATTCAATATAATGAAGAGTGTTAGCTAAAACTGCCTTTATGTAAATGCTGAGTTGTAATGTTTTTTCATTGATAAACTGCTCAATTATCATACATCCCTCAAGCCAGTTTGATAGGCTGTTGTGCTAAAATAAAATTAACTTGGTATAATTAGATAACGGTTAATTTGAATACAAAATAATTTATTTAATCAACTAATATAACTTAGTTATGGTAGATAAATAGCAGTTTGTCAAAGAACTGAATATACTACTTTGGTATAATTTGTAACAAAAATAGCATTTATTAATTTGATCAATAATTTAGGTTAAACATTATTTATTTAAGCTTATAATTATTTTTATCACTCACTGTATTATTCGGCTGGCAATAAGGTTGCTTTGATTAAAAATACAGGTTTAACAGGAACATCTTCCCAGCCTAATGCTTCGTCATAATGAGTTTTTACTGCGCCAATGGCTTCTATTACCTCTTCACCTTCAATAATGCTACCAAATACGGCATAACCCCATTTTCGCCCAGGATCTAGCGTTTTATTATCTGCTAAATTAAAAAAGAATTGACGATTAGCCGTATGAGGTCGCATTTCTTTTGCCATAGCGATAGTGCCGGTAACATTTTTTAAGCCATTACCCGATTCGTTAACAATATCACCATTGCTTTTTTTGAGCGTAAAATTTTTATCATAAGCACCACCTTGAGCGATAAATCCCTCGATAACACGATGAAATACAGTGTTATTATATTCACCAGAAACCACATAAGTTAAAAAGTTATCAACGGTTATGGGGGCTTTTACGCGATCTAATTCAACGATAATTACCCCTTTTGAAGTTTCTAATTTTACTTTAGGAAAAAGGTTGTCAGGATCTATCGCGATATTTTTTTTCGCAAACACTGCTGAGCTCATACAAAGCGTTAATATTAACGACACTATGATTGGTAGTTTATTAAAAGATAGTTTCATTGTTTTAATCCTGTTACTGCGTTTTTAATACGATAAAAATTATAACTGTTTGATAAATTGCTGTACTTCTTTGTCGTTAACAATTTGATTAATAAGTTGTGCTAATTGCTGATTAAAGTCTCGTTCTAATACCGCTAAATCAGCCGTTAAAGGGCCATTACTTTTTCCATGGCTGCGGAAAACTTTGTTTAATGTTTTATCTTGGTCTTGTATTTCAATGCGTAGAACAATTTCATTATTGGCGTTATATTTGACTAATGATTGCTGAACATTAATTAAAGCTGAGTCAATAAATAAGTGAATTTTTTGTGTGCTGTTGTCACTAAGCGTTAACCCTTGTCGCGTTAATATTTGTGTTAATGACTTTTTTATAACTGCTTTAATTTCTTGAGCGCTATTGATTATTTCAGCCGCTTTATTTGATCTTAATATTTGTAATATATGACGATTTGCGCGCAAATCTTGTACATCAATAGCGGCGATTTTATTATTATAAATAGCGCTATAAGCTTGCTCATTAGCCGAAGTGATAAGCTCAGGTGCAATAATTAATGATTTTGGTGTGCTGCTACAAGCCGAAAGTAATAAAGTACAACAGGTAGCTAAAGTTAATAATTTCATTTTTTTCCTATTGGTGAAGTTGAGGGTTAATTAACGATTAAATTTAATTATTTAAACGCTTTGATGATGACAAATTTCTTATTGCTGGCAATTAATTCAACTTTGCTAAAAATTGTTGCTAACTTAGCATGATAACCTAATTGTCGATTGCCAATAATACGCAATTCCCCACCTTTTTTTAATACCCTATGGCTTCCTGTAAACATTTGCCATGCAATATGATCGGTTACCGCATATTGTTGATGAAAAGGAGGATTACATAAAATCACATCAGCGCTGTCATCTTCTTTATTCGCTAAACAATCATTCCAGCTAAAATTACATTGTGCTTTAAGTGTGGGTAAATTATTTTCAATATTAGTTTTAGCTGACGCGACTGCCATATATGACTCATCAATAAAATCAAGCTGCATAGAATCTTGCACGATTGTTTTTTGTTGCGCTAACAAAGACAAACCTATAACACCATTACCACAACCTAAGTCAATAACATGATCATGTGTTTTTAATGTCGGTAGGTGTTGAATAAAAAAACGTGCCCCTAAATCTAGTTGTTCACGTGCAAAAACATTAGCGTGGTTAGTGATGACAAAATTAGTGTTTTCTAACGGCCAAGTCGTCGGAAATAAAGGCTCTGTAAGAACCTTATTTTTTATCTGAGAAAAAACTAAACGGGCTTTTTTTACGGCTAACGAAGTGGTAGTGGGGCCGAGGTATTTTTCAAATAACTTTAAGGTTGAAGTATGAATATCTTTTGCCCGAGCACCAGCAATAAATAACGTGTCATCGTTATAATTTGCAGCAATTTTAGTTAGCTGTTCAATTAATAGTGACTTACTCTTAGGGATTTTATAAAGAATAATATCAATATCTTGGGGTAATTTATCAAGACTGTTAAGCAAAGTTAATGAGTGGTGAGCTAATGCTATTTGTTGGGCATTTACGTGCAAGTTATGCTGTAAGCCTTGTTGACTAATAAAAGAGTCACTAACACTAAAAACTTGTTGTTGTGTGCAACTTAGTGATAAAGCGCCAAAAGCATCGTTAAATATCAGTATCTTTAAACCTTTGTCGAGTAAATTATTTTCGTTTAAATAATTTATTAGATATTCATCAGCGGCATCCCATGCTTGTAGTGTTGGGTTGTTTTTATCAATGGGAAATCGTGATAAATATAACTTGTTGTTATTAAAGGTAAAAGGGCTTTGCATGAGTTAACAGTATGGTTTTTAAACAAAAATAGACGGCTATTGTGTCAAAAATACCGAGCAGTAGCTAGTTTGAATTGATGATATAAAAATAACTAAAATTAAATTACTAGAAATGACATTGTGTTAGCAATATTTTACTTTTTTAGCCTTCTAGATAGATGGTATAATAAAAAATCATGGCTAAAGTTAAGTCATAAGAAATATTTTCACTAAGGAAAAAATATGTCCGTTGAAGCAACAATTGAACAAAAATTATTGAATACTTTTTCACCTTTGTATTTAGATGTTGTTAATGAAAGTCACCAACATAATGTTCCCGCTGGTAGTGAATCTCATTTTAAGGTTGTCATTGTTTCTAAAGAGTTTGAAGGAGAAAGATTAATTAAACGTCACCGCGCGATTAATAGTCTGTTAGCGGATGAATTAGCTGAAAAAATTCATGCGTTAGCATTACACACTTATACAGAGCAAGAGTGGCAAGATTATTATAGTGGCGATGTACCGTTATCTCCAAAATGTATGGGTGGTAGCAAAAAAGCAAGTTAAATTAACTGGTTAAATTTGAGTTTTGATACAAAATGGCTTCTAAATAGAAGCTATTTTGTTTTAAAGAGCTTGATTTATTAACCTTATAGGCTATAACTTTTATCAATTAAATGGTTTATTAAAAAAGAGAATAATCGACAATGAATATGTTATTCATTTTTACCGATGTTTTATCTGGTGCTATCTTTTTATTGAGTTTATTTAGTTCTTATTGGTTTTATCGAAAAATAACGACTCCTTCTGTTTTGTTAACTCAAATATCATCATTAAACTTTGCTTTATGTGTACTACTTAGTGCAAGCTATTTTGTTTATAGTATGTCTGCTGATATGACTATGAAAAATATAGGTTATTATTTTACTGTTTTGTTATTACCCATTATTTACGCTGCCTTTTTTTCTATTGTTGTTAAAGTTTTCGTTTTTAAAAAAGGTGATAAAAACCCTTAATTTTGTTATTAAATTTATATTCATCAAGTCAAAAAATATACAATATTGATATTTATGTTATATTCGTTGCTAATCTAAACTGACAATTTATGAGCATAATAACAATGATAAAACAGCTAAAATTATCACCTTTATCTTTATTTTCTATCGTGTTGTTTACTAGCTTGTTTGGCTTTACCAGCACTATGGCAAACAGCAGTGAATTTGATAATGTTAATATTGAGGTTATTAAAGCGCGCAATAATGTTTATATGTTAAAAGGTGCTGGCGGCAATATTGGTGTGCTGGCAACGGATAAAGGTTTGGTGATGATTGACGATCAATTTGAACCATTAGCTGAACGCATTGAAAATGCAATGCAATCAATTAGTAAGCAATCACTTAAATATATAATTAATACGCATTTTCATGGTGATCATACGGGGGGCAATGGTTATTTTTCTCATAAAGCACCTATTTTTGCTCATCAAAATGTATTAGAACGTTTATTGGGTGAAGGTAAAAAGGCAGATTTTTTACCTGAAATTACTTATCAAGATGGACTTGTTATTCATTTAGCAGACGAAGAAGTGCAACTTACTCATTATCCTCGTGCACATACCGATAGTGATACGGCGGTTTATTTTAAACAGGCTAATGTATTACATACTGGCGATTTATTTTTTGAATTAGGTTTTCCGTATATTGATTTAAAGCGTGGTGGTAGCGTTAAAGGTTATTTAGCGGCGGTAAATACACTATTGGCACAAATGCCAGACGATGTTGTGATTATTCCTGGTCACGGCAAATTAACCGATAAAAAACGTTATCAAGCATTTGCCGATATGATTAATTATAGTATTAACCGCGTTTCTAAATTACTTAATGAAGGTAAAACGGAACAAGAAATTATTATTTTAGGTTTAGGAGATAATTATAAACAGTGGTCTTGGCAGTTTATTAGTGAAGAAAAATGGCTAAAAACGTTAATTGCCGACTTAACATCTCATTAATACGACTTGAACCGCTATTTAAGTGATTATAGCGGTAGCAATACTTACATATTTAGGTAGAATAATAAGCCATTAAAACTTACTTTTACTTGATTTTTGTTTAGCTTTGAATACCGACGTTTTACATTCTGCAATTAATTATTTATCACGACGAGAACATTCTGCCGATGAACTTACGGATAAACTGCGCGCTAAAGAGTTTTCATTAACCGATATCACACCTGTTATTGAACATTTACAGCAAAAAAATTATCAAAGTGATCAACGTTATGCTGAATGTATTATTCGTAATCGAGTGATTAAAGGGTATGGCTGGCAATATATAAAACAAGCGTTAAAGCAAAAAGGTGTTTGTGAAAACATTATTAACCAAGAGCATAAAAAGCAACAAATAGATTGGTATCTTCAAGCTGAGCTTGCGTATAATAAGCGCTTTGGTGAGACAAAAATAATAGACAAAAAAGATAAGGCAAAACGGCTACGGTTTATGCAAAGTCGTGGTTTTTCGTTTGACGAAATATTTGCTTTATTAAAGTAAAAGCAATAACAAATTCAAAATTATAATTTAAACATTTAAAGAAAATTGGATAACCGATGATCAAATCTACAGCACAAGTGCGTCAGGCATTTTTAGACTATTTTGCGTCAAAACAGCACCAAGTTGTTAAAAGTGGCTCTTTAGTACCCGGCAATGATGCAACTTTATTGTTTACTAATGCCGGTATGGTGCCCTTTAAAGATGTATTTTTAGGGGCAGAGCAGCGTAGTTATACTCGTGCAACGTCAGCGCAACGTTGTGTGCGTGCTGGTGGTAAACATAACGATTTAGAAAATGTTGGTTATACCGCACGTCATCATACCTTTTTTGAAATGATGGGAAATTTTAGTTTTGGCGATTATTTTAAAGAAGAGGCAATTAGCTTTGCATGGCAATTTTTAACTGAAATTTTGCAACTTCCTAAAGAAAAACTCACCGTAACTGTTTTTGAAGAAGACGATGAAGCAGAAAAAATTTGGTTAGATAAAATAGGCGTACCTGCCGAGCGTGTTATTCGCATTGGCGCAAAAGATAATTTTTGGTCAATGGGTGACACAGGCCCTTGTGGTCCTTGTTCTGAAATTTTTTATGATCACGGTGAAAATATTTTTGGTGGACCTCCAGGTTCTCCTGATGAAGACGGCGATCGTTTTATCGAAATTTGGAATATTGTTTTTATGCAATATAACCGTCAAAGCGATGGCACTATGGAACCATTGCCTAATCCGTCTATTGATACAGGTATGGGACTAGAACGTATTTCTGCAATCATGCAAAATGTGCATAGCAATTACGAAATTGATATTTTTCAACATTTAATTAGCGATACCGCTAAATTATTGCATTGTACCGACTTAGAGCATAAATCTTTGCGTGTTATTGCTGATCACATTCGTTCGTGCAGCTTTTTAATTGTTGATGGTGTAGTGCCGTCAAACGAAGGGCGAGGTTATGTGTTACGCCGCATTATTCGTCGCGCTATTCGTCATGGTCATAAACTTGAGGCTAAAGGGCATTTTTTCCATAAATTAGTGGCTTCATTAATTACACAAATGGGTGACGCTTATCCTGAATTAGTACAACAGCAAGCGATTATAGAAAAATTATTACGTATCGAAGAAGAGCAGTTTGGTCGCACCCTTGATCGCGGTATGAACTTGCTTGAAGAGATTTTAGCTAATCTCGATGGCGATACTATTCATGGCGAAGATGTTTTTAAACTTTACGATACTTATGGTTTTCCAGCAGATTTAACCGCTGATATTGCTCGCGAACGCGATTTGAAAATTGATCATAACGGCTTTGACGTGGCTATGGGCTTACAACGTGAACGCGCGCAAAAAGCGAGTCACTTTGGTACTGATTATAATGAGCAACTTAAATCAGATCATGTGACTAATTTTAAAGGCTATACTAATACTGAATATTTAGCGACGGTGGTTGAATTATTTGATGCTACAACGGGAGAATCGGTACAACAGTTACCTGTGGGAGCTCAAGGCGTTGTGATTTTAGATAACACGCCATTTTATGCCGAATCAGGTGGACAAGTAGGTGATACTGGGGCTTTATATTTAGGAGATGATTTGTGTTTTGAAGTACAAGATACCACTAAATTAGGCAATGCTTTTGCTCACAAAGGTGTCGTTAAAGCTGTGTTAGGCGTTAATGCTCGCGTTAATGCCAAAATAGATATTGAACGTCGTCAAGCTATTATCAAAAACCATACCGCCACACATCTATTGCACGCCGCTTTACGTAAAGTATTAGGTGAGCACGTTATGCAAAAAGGTTCATTAGTTGATGATGAAAAGCTACGTTTTGATTTTTCTCATTTTGAAGCGGTTACAGCTGAAGAGCTTCAGCAAGTAGAACGCATGGTGAATGCTGAAATTAGACGTAACCATGAGCGTAATACACAATTATTACCCATAGACGTTGCTAAAGAACAAGGGGCAATGGCACTGTTTGGTGAAAAGTATGACGATGAAGTGCGTGTTGTTACGTTAGGTGATGCTTCAATAGAATTATGTGGCGGTGTACACGTTGATAGAACGGGTGACATTGGTCTTATTAAAATAGTTTCTGAATCGGGCATTGCAGCAGGTGTTCGCCGTATTGAAGCGGTATCAGGGCAAGCCGCTATTGATTATATTGAGCAACAATCGAATTTACTTAATGATATTTCTAGTAAAGTAAAAGCCGATACGAGTAACCTAGCTGAAAAAGTTGAACAAATACTCCATAAAAATAAATCATTAGAAAAAGAAGTGAATGCTTTAAAACAAAAGTTAGCAGCACAAGCTGGTGTTGATATTTTAAATCAGGCAATAGATATTAACGGTGTTAAAGTGTTAATCGCTAACCTTGAAGGTGTTGAAGCCAAAGCGTTGCGTGGCATGGTTGACGAACTTAAAAATAAAATGCAATCAGGTATCATTCTATTAGCAGCACCCAATGCTGACAAAGTTGGTTTAATTGCTGGCGTTACCAAAGATCTTATTGGCAAAGTAAAAGCAGGTGAACTCGTTAATATGGTTGCACAACAAGTTGGCGGTAAAGGCGGCGGCCGACCTGATATGGCACAAGCGGGTGGTAGCCAACCAGAAAATGTACCTGCGGCTTTAGCAACTGTTGAAGCATGGCTTGCTGAGCGCCTTTAACTTTTAATGGCGATTATTGTACAAAAATATGGGGGAACCTCGGTTGGTTCCCTCAGTCGTATTGAAGCTGTTGCAGCTAATATTATAAAAACACGACAACAAGGACACCAAGTTGTTGTCGTACTTTCTGCCATGTCTGGTGAAACGAATCGTTTACTCGACATGGCATACGCTTTAGATAAACAACCCTCAAACCGTGAATTAGATATGTTACTCGCCACAGGAGAGCAAACGAGTATCGCTTTACTGGCTATTGCCTTAATTCAACGTGGTTATTCTGCCGTATCATTATTAGCACATCAAATAGGTATTTTAACCGATAATCATTTTGGTCGTGCTCGTATTAAATCAATTGATAATAAGCGTTTATTACAGTCTTTAGAGCAAGAGCAAATTGTCATCGTGGCTGGTTTTCAGGGCGTTGATATTGAAAAGAACATTACCACATTAGGGCGAGGTGGATCAGATACCTCTGCGGTTGCCATAGCGGTAACACTAGGCGCAAGTGAGTGCCAAATATTTACAGATGTTGATGGTATTTATACCGCAGATCCACGTGTGGTGCCAACAGCGAAAAAGCTTGATTGTATTTCATTTGATGAAATGCTTGTTATGGCAAGTTTAGGAGCAAAAGTTTTGCATAATCGCTCGGTAGAATATGCCATGCAGCATAATTTACCCATTCGAGTATTAAGTAGTTTTAGTTCGGGTAATGGCACACAAGTGGTTAATCAAAACAATGAGGAATGGTTAATGAAACGGCAAAATATTTCTAGTGTTGTTCATCAACAACAAGAAGTAATGATTAACATTAATAAAATCACATCAAATATAGAAATAGCAGCAATATTCTCTACTTTGGCTAAAGAAAGTATTGAAGTCGATATGATTAATCAATCGTTTTATAGTGCGCAAGATGAAGATGCTGCTCAATTGATATGTTTAAGTTTTACAATTCATAAACGTGATCAACATAAAGTAACAACACTACTCGAAAAAGTTACACAAACTCATCCTTTACTTGAAATTAATTTAGTAGAAAATATAGCAAAACTCTCCGTAATTGGCGTTGGCGTAACATCTCAGGTCGGACTGGTCTTTTCAACACTTGCGCAAAAAAATATCACAATTAGCTTAATTTCTAGCTCTGAAATACAAATTTCTGTTATAATTAACGAGATAGATTTAATTGAAGGTCTTACTGCCTTGCATAATGCTTTTAATTTAACCCTATTAACCTAACTTAAAACAATAGTTTTAATAAAAAACAATAAAAATTTCGTTTTTTATTTAAAGTTAGACTAACTTTATATTTGCGCCTAGCTTAGTAAATATAAAGAAAATATAAATTTAGTGGATTTCAATTCAAACCATAAAAAAAAGGAATAAAAGATGTTAATTTTAACACGTCGCGTTGGTGAAACATTGATGATTGGTGACGAAGTTACAGTCACTGTGTTAGGAGTAAAAGGCAATCAAGTACGTATTGGTGTTAACGCACCAAAAGAAATTTCTGTTCATCGTGAAGAAATTTATATGCGTATTCAAGCCGAAAAAGATAATCCAGAAAGTGCAGGCAATGTTTAATTTCTGTTTTTGAATTATCTAAGCCAGCAATAGCTGGCTTTTTTATGTCGACTACTTTTTCTTTGTCAGGATGAGTTTTTTGATATATTTTAGCGATAAAGTGCTTAAAAAAATGCCTTGTTGCACGAATTGTCACCAAACAGTCATTAAAGGTAAAAAAGTGTTTGACATATTTCTAAGATCCATTAATATTCGCACCCACTGAAGCGGCAGTCATGCTATTTCAGATAAACAGAATAAAAGGTGAGCTGGCCGAGTGGCCGAAGGCGCTCCCCTGCTAAGGGAGTAACGGCTTTAAATCCGTTCGAGAGTTCGAATCTCTCGCTCACCGCCATTCTGTTTGTTATCATAACTAAGATATAAAAATGTTATTGCGGACGCGTAGCTCAGCTGGATAGAGTACCTGGCTACGAACCAGGCGGTCGCAGGTTCGACTCCTGCCGCGTCCGCCACTTTCTTTTAACGAAGAAAGTGGAATATCTTCAACCAAGATATAAAACAAGGTTAATTTCGGACTAGAAGCTCAGCTGGATAGCTTCTTTTTGGTAAAGAGTTGGCTACGACTGAGCCTTTTCGGTCGCAGGTTCGACTCCTGCCGCGTCCGCCACTTTCTTTCAAGTGGATAAATAATGAAAGTTAGCTACTATTAAGGCTAATAAAAGAAATTTTTAGACCACGGACGCGTAGCTCAGCTGGATAGGTTATTCAGGCTAAGATGGCTACGAACAAGGTTCGTTATCTTTAACTAAGATATAAAATAATAGGTTATTGCGGACGCGTAGCTCAGCTGGATAGAGTACCTGGCTACGAACCAGGCGGTCGCAGGTTCGACTCCTGCCGCGTCCGCCACATTGAAAAACCAGTCTTTTGACTGGTTTTTTTTCGCCTAAAATTTATGAAGTTAATTCACTCTTAATTGTTTGGATCGTGGGCATGGTGTCAGCTGGATAGGCTCTTGATGAAAAAAATGGCTAACGAACCAGACGGTCGCAGGTTCGACTCCGTAGCAATCGCACGTTGAAGAAATCAGTTTTTTTGACTGTTTTTTTATCTGTAATTTGATAAATAAAAAATAGCATGCCTAAATGATGCTGTTTATCGAATTTTAGACATAAAAAAAGACGCCATTGTGACGTCTTGTTTTAAGTGTGTGGGCGGGGGTCATCTGAACTTAACTTTTAAGTCTATGACTATATTAG
>WGGB01000005.1 GCA_015491935.1 Alteromonadaceae bacterium | reverse complement strand
GTTTTTAGTTCATTAAATTATCAAATTTTAGCTGCAGACACTGTTGTTGCTGATGAAAGTATTAAAATAGGTTCTTTTGATCAAAACAATCAATTTAATCAAGGTGTTATTTCATTATCTATTACTGATAGTAGTATTAGTGCCGGCGGAACTTTAGGCGTAACGATTGATTTAGTTGATGCAAATGGTTTGCGCATTCAAACACCAACACCAGTAACTTTTACTTCAACTTGTGTAGCTAATGGCAATGCATCCATGGATGCAAGTGTATTTACTGTTAATGGTAGAGCGCGAGCTACTTTTGAAGATATTAGCTGTGCTGGAGCAACGGGTGCTGATGATGTCATTATTGCTTCGGTTATCTCAAACGGCGTTACTGAAACGGCAACAGCAACAATTACTATTCAAGGAGAACAATTAGGCTCTATTGAATTTATATCTGCAGAACCTACTTCTATTACCTTAAAAGGAACAGGTGGACAAGAAACTTCAATATTAACCTTTAAAGTTAAAAGTGAATTAGGCAATGTACTTGCTCAACAAGCCGTAGAATTCTCATTAGATACTGATGTTGGCGGTATTACGCTTAACCCATCATCAGGGCTAACGAATAGCCAAGGTTTAATTACCACTCAGGTTACTGCAGGTAGTGTTCCTACCGCAGTACGAGTTACCGCGAAATCGTCATTAACACAAAATGGCAGCACAGTTACAGTACAAACCCAATCCAACTTGTTATCAATTAATACTGGCTTACCAGAGCAAAGATCAATGACTTTATCTGCAACCGTATCTAATCCAGAAGCCAATACTCACAGTGGTGAAATATCTGAAATTAGAGTCTACTTAGCAGATAACTTTAATAACCCGGTATCTGATGGTACAACGGTTAATTTTACTACTGAAGGTGGCTCTATAGAGCCTAGTTGTACCACGCTAAATGGAAATTGTGCCGTTACTTGGCGTAGTGCTGAACCGCGCGTAAGTGATCACCGTATTACCATTTTAGCGACCGCTGTAGGACATGAAAGTTTTTTTGATACTAATGGTAATAATATTTTTGATGATCAAGATGGTGGCGCTATTGTTTCAAATGCAGCGAGTTCAGGTTTAGATCGCTTAGCACCGCAAAGCTCAGGCTTTTTCGATATGAGTGAGGCGTGGCGAGACGATAATGAAAATAGAATTCATGAGCAGGGTGAATTATTTATTGATTTTAATAATGATGGCATCTTTAGCCCACCTGATAGTTTATTTAATGGACCGCAATGTTTAGGTACTTTATGTGCGGGTGATAATGCTCGCTCAATTAATACTCGCAAAGCTATTGTGTTGGTAATGGCAAGTTCTGATGCGAAATGGCGCTTAACCAATAGTGATGATTTTAACGCTAATTTAGTTACCAGTGATGGCACGGGTGTTGGTTTGGCAAGTGCAGGTAATAAAGTTTCATTTTTCTTCAGTGATACAGCAGGGCAAACTATGCCAGTAGGTACTATTGTTAAAAAAGGCGCTGAGCTTCTTTTTACCGTGAGTAATAACAATAAAGCGGGTGAAACACGGTTAGATTTTGATGTCACTAGTGGTACAACTTTAGAGCTAGAAATTGTGACACCGAAAGGCTTTACCAGCAAAGCCAAATTTGTTTTTCCATAAATAGATTATTAATTAAATAGTTAAATAAAAAATAGAGCTTATGGTGTTGACCTTAAGCTCTATTTTTTTGAAATATAATTTAGCAAGCTTAACCGCTAAAATTAGCGTATAATTACAGCACTGTAATTTTTAATTGATAGAAACATTGAGTAAAAAAGATCCCCATTTTCAACGCGAAGCCAAAAAATACGATAATCCCGTAGCTAGCCGCGAACATATTTTAGCGTTATTCCAACGCTTACAAACCCCATTAAATTTCAAACAAGTTTGCCAAGAATTTGGTTATCAAAACGATGATCAACTCATTGGTATTAAACGTCGACTTCGGGCGATGGAAAATGCTGGTCAACTGGTATTTAATAAATTTAAGCAATATGCCCTACCTAATAAAGCGAATATATTAACAGGTAAAGTTATTGGTCATCGCGATGGCTATGGTTTTTTTGTGCCAGACGCAGATGAAAATGGTAAACGCGCGAAAGACTTGTTTATTTCATCTTATGAAATGCAACGCGTTTTTCATGGTGATATTGTTAGTGCTATAGTCACCGATAGCAAAGATCGTAAAGGCCGTAAAGAAGTTCGTATTCTTGAAGTTATTGAAACGCGTAAAGCGCCGATTGTTGGACGATTTTTTATTAATAAACGTGAAAAGTCTGCCATTGTTGTGCCTGATGATGCACGCATTAATCAAGAAATAATCATTCCTTTAGATAAAAATAAGGGTGAAAATACTGCTCGTCACGGACAAATTGTTGCCGTAGAAATTACGCAAAGACCAAGCAAACGTCAAAATGCGATAGGAAAAATAGTTGAAGTATTGGGAGATCATATGGCACCCGGTATGGAAATTGAAATTGCCTTGCGCGAACATGATTTACCGCATCAATTTTCAGCCGAAGTTTTAGAAGAAGTTGGTAAAATAGCCGACGAAGTAGAAGAAAGCGCTAAACAAAATCGCGTTGATTTACGTGACTTACCGCTTGTAACCATTGATGGTGAAGATGCACGTGATTTTGATGATGCGGTTTATTGTCAACCGAAAAAAAGTGGTGGTTGGCGCTTGTGGGTTGCCATTGCTGATGTCAGTTATTATGTCCGTCCTGATACGGCGCTAGATAACGAAGCCATTGAACGTGGTAACTCGGTGTATTTTCCTAGCCAAGTTATCCCTATGTTGCCCGAGAAACTCTCCAATGGATTATGTTCATTAAATCCTGATGTTGACCGATTGTGTTTTGTTTGTGAAATGACGGTAAGTGCCGCAGGCAAACTGTCAGGTAGCAAATTTTATCCTGCGGTAATGCGCTCTCATGCACGTTTTACTTATACCAAAGTCGCGGCGATTTTAGATGCAGAACACAGTGAAAATTTAGCATTACGCGAACAATATGCACCTCTCGTGCCTGATTTAGAAAACCTTGAACAAATGTATCAAGCATTAGTTGTTGCGCGTAAACAGCGTGGCGCTATTGAATTTGAAACCCAAGAGTCGCGCTTTATTTTTAATGAACAACGTAAAATTGCGGGCATTGAAGCCGTTATACGCAATGACGCACATAAAATCATTGAAGAATGTATGATTTTAGCTAATGTTGCTACAGCCAAATTTGTTGAAAAACATCAAGTGCCTGCGTTATTTCGCGTACATGACAAACCTAGCAGCGATAAATTTGCCAATTTTGTGAGCTACTTAGCAGAATTGGGTATTGATGTGAGCACCATCAACAAAGAAGATCCGCAGCCGAGTGATTATGGTGAAATACTTAAAAAAGTAGCGGGTAGACCTGATCAAGAGCTCATTCAAACTATGCTACTGCGTTCAATGCGCCAAGCCGTTTATCAAGCCGAGAATATCGGTCATTTTGGCCTTGCTTTACCGCAATATAGCCATTTTACTTCACCTATTCGTCGTTACCCTGATCTTATTATTCATCGTATTATCAAAGCGATTTTAGAAAGTCAGCAAAATGACGAAGCAAATATTGGTTGTTATAGCTATCCACCAGCGGCTGTTATTGAATTAGGCGAACATTGTTCTTTAACTGAACGCCGTGCTGATGAAGCAACCCGTGATGTGGCAGATTGGCTCAAATGTGAATTTATGCAAGATCATGTTGGTGATACCTTTACGGGTGTTATCTCAACCGTCACTAATTTTGGAATGTTTGTACGTTTACAAGAACTACATATTGAAGGGCTTGTTCATATTTCATCATTAGGACAAGATTATTATCAGTATGATGAAAAACGCTTACGTTTAGTGGGTGAAAATAGCGGTGTTAAATACCATGTTGGTGATTTACTGAATGTAAAAGTGGCTGCTGTTAATTTAGACGAGAAAAAAATTGATTTAGTACTTGCTGGCGAAAATGCTGTACTTAAAAAAGCAAAACGAATATCGCCATCTACAAATAGTGACTTGTCGCGACAAAAAAAGGAAACAGATAAAAAGACTAAAAAACATAAGCCAAAAAAAGATAGTTCGAACAATGATAAAAAAGTTAAAAACAAAGTAAAAAAACGTAGCGAACGTAAAAAACGTCCTGGCAAAAATGCGCGTAAAAAAGTGAAAGAATAGCCCTTTGCAAGAAGGTATTCATCCCGAAATAGATTAAATGATTAATTTTCGTGGTTAAAACCACTCTTACATAGTTAAAAAGGCTCTTACAAAAATTAAAGAAGAACAACATGGCAAAAAACGACGAATTTGTATTTGGTATTCATGCAATTAATGCACTAATAAAACGCTCACCAGAGCGTTTTATTGAATTATGGTTATTAAAAGGGCGTGACGATGAGCGCTTAAAACCGATTATTAACCTAGCACGTAAATACGGTATATCAACACAATTAACTAATCGCAAAGTGCTTGATGATAAATCTGATGGTGAACAGCATCAAGGTGTGGTTGCGCGTGTCAAAGCAGGTAAAACCTATACTGAAGCTGATTTAGACGATATTTTACAAGCCGCAGAAAAACAAGAAGAACCCCCATTTTTATTAATTTTAGACGGTGTTACCGACCCGCATAATTTAGGTGCTTGTTTACGTAATGCTGACGCCGCTGGCGTGCAAGCGGTAATTGTACCTAAAGATAATGCTGCGCGGTTAACGCCTATAGTACGTAAAGTGGCAGTAGGTGCTGCTGAAACGGTACCGTTAGTGCAAGTCACTAACTTAGCGCGCACCATGAAACAATTACAGCAAATGGGCGTATGGATCATTGGCACCGCAGGTGAAACAGATACTTGTTTGTACGACGTGAAATTACAAGGTGCTATGGCGTTAGTGATGGGCGCCGAAGGCAAAGGAATGCGTCGCTTAACCAAAGAAACGTGTGATCAATTAGTTAAATTACCTATGTCTGGTAGTGTTTCCAGTTTAAATGTGTCGGTAGCAACAGGTATTTGTTTATTTGAAATTGTTCGCCAGCGCTTGCTTTAACAGACAAATTTGATCACAACACTGTTTCAATTTATTATTAGCAATCTAGCCTTGGCTATTTAACTCGATGTTATTCACAAATAATATCTATAATTACTTGTAAATAATGCATATTTAAGCATTTTAGTTAAATAGACTACATTATAAAAATATTAAACTTATTAAGATATGACAGCGACTAAACGTACAGCACAAGCGACACGAGAGTCGCTACATCGTATTTTTACTATCCCTGAAGCGCCTAATTCAACGATTGGGCGTATCGAACAACAAATTTCACAAAACTTAATGGGATTTTTAGGGAATCACATTGCCGCGAGCGAAAATGCCTTAACAGATATTGAACAAGACTTTTCTCAGGCAAGTATTCCCGAAACGCCAATGTTTGTTTCTGATCATATGCAGCATTTGCTTGATAAATTAGTATCACAATCTGTACATACTTCAAGCCCCAGTTTTATCGGTCACATGACCTCAGCATTGCCGTATTTTATTTTACCCTTGTCAAAGCTTATGGTGGGTTTAAATCAAAATTTAGTTAAGGTAGAAACGTCCAAAGCTTTCACGCCAATGGAACGGCAAGTATTGGGCATGATGCATAATTTGGTTTATCAACAAAATGATAAATTTTATGGGCAATGGTTACATAGTGCCGCGCATTCATTAGGCGCGTTTTGCTCAGGAGGCACTGTTGCCAATATCACGGCACTATGGGTGGCGCGTAATAACTTACTTAAGGAAAATGGTGAGTTTAAAGGTATAGCGCGAGAAGGTTTATTTAAGGCGCTAAATCATTATGGTTATAATGGTTTAGCTATTTTGGTTTCGAAACGTGGTCATTATTCTTTAAAAAAAGCTGCGGATGTTTTAGGTATTGGACAGGATAATGTTATTGCCATTGATACTGATGAACACCAAAAAATAGATTGTAAAAAATTGATTGAAAAGTGCCAACAGCTCAGTGCGCAAAATATTAAAATACTCAGTATTGTTGGCGTAGCGGGCACAACTGAAACAGGTAATGTTGATCCGCTTAATCAACTTGCCGATATTGCCGAACAATTTAGTTGTCATTTTCATGTTGATGCCGCATGGGGCGGTGCAACACTGTTTTCGAATAAATACCGTTATTTACTTAAGGGCATTGAACGCGCTGATTCGGTTACGATTGATGCACATAAACAAATGTACGTGCCAATGGGAGCTGGTTTAGTAGTATTTAAAGATCCAGCATCCGTGGCAGCAATAGAGCATCATGCGGAATACATTCTGCGTAAAGGTTCAAAAGATTTAGGTAGTCATACCCTTGAAGGTTCGCGTTCAGGTATGGCGATGTTAGTGTATTCAAGCTTGCATATTATTAGTCGCCCCGGCTACGAAATGCTGATCAATGACGGTATAGAAAAAGCGCAATATTTTGCTAAACTTATTAATCAACACCCTGATTTTGAATTAATGAGTGAACCTGAACTTTGCTTGCTCACCTATCGTTATGTTCCTGAAAAAATTCAGCGGTTATTGGCTAATACTAACGGTGAACAGCAAGCTGAAATTAATCATTTATTAGACAAGTTGACACAATTTATACAAAAACGTCAACGTGAAAATGGTAAATCCTTTGTTTCACGAACACGCATTGAAGTGGCACGTTATGGTGGTGCTAAAATATTAGTTTTTCGCGTGGTATTAGCTAATCCGTTAACCCATAAAGCTATTTTAAGCGATGTGTTAGAAGAGCAAATAACATTGGCACAAGAAAGCGAAACTTTTTTGCCTAAACTTTTGGTAATACAATAGTGTTGAATTGCTTTTATTGGTTATAAATCGACACGAATATTATCAATCAACCTTGCTTTACCACAAAATGCTGACGCTAAAATGACTAAATTTTTATCTTCAGGCGTCGATTCAGCTAACGTGTAAGCATGACAAATATTAATATAATCAGTCGTTAATCCTGCTTTATTAATAATATTTGTGGCTTGTTGACATAAGCGGTGATGGTTATGGCTGTTATCTCCACTTTTAAGCTGTTTTGCGAGCCATTGCAGGGTTTTATAAAGCACTGGGGCTTGTTGTTTTTCTTCTGCAGTTAAATAGCCATTGCGTGAACTCATGGCTAAACCTGATGCTTCACGAATTATTTCAACGGGGATTATGTCTACAGGCATAGATAAATCATCAACCATGGTTTGAATAATTTGCAGTTGTTGATAATCTTTTGAACCAAAACACGCGACATCAGGTTGTACTAAATTAAAGAGTTTACACACCACTGTCGCTACGCCACGAAAATGACCAGGGCGTGATTTTCCACAATATAAATTAGAAATATTAGGCACTTCAACAAAAGTATTGTCAGTAAAGCCTTTAGGGTAAATAACCTTTGAGCTTGGTAAAAACAATAAATCAGTCTTTTCACTTATTAATTTTTCTTTATCTTGCTGATGGGTTTTTGGATAATTATCAATATCTTCACTTAAACCAAATTGCATTGGGTTAATAAAAATACTCACCACCACTTTATCGGCGTGCTGGTGTGCTGCTTTTACTAGCGCTAAATGGCCATCATGCAAGTTGCCCATAGTAGGAACAAAAGCAATTTTAAGCCCTTGCATACGCCATGTTTTTATTTGTTCGCGTAGTTCTTTTATTTCAGTTGCTGTGATCATGGTGTCTTACTTATTTTAACTCAGTTTTCTGCAATAATTGTTGTGCTTCGCTATGCTCGGGACAACTTACTGCTGTTTTAGGTTAAGGCGCTATTAAGTGATATTTTATTTAAAAATATGTTCATCGGCAGGAAAATGGCCATGGCTTACTTCACTAATATAAAGCTCAATCGCTTTTTTTATATCGCCTGTATCTTTTAGAAAGTTACGTGAAAATTTTGGCATATAGCTACATGAAATACCTAAGGCGTCATGCATTACTAAAATTTGACCATCGGTATCTTTGCCTGCGCCAATGCCAATTGTTGGCACACTCACGGCTTCGGTAATACGTTTGCCAAGCTCTGCAGGCACACATTCTAATACTAATAATTGAATGCCAGCTTGTTCTAATTGTTTAGCTTGTTCAATTATTTCTAAGGCTTGCTGCTCTTGTCTGCCTTGTACTTTAAAACCGCCAAACACATTAACCGATTGTGGTGTTAAACCTAAATGACCACAAACAGGAATGCCACGTTCAACTAATCCTTTAATGGTGTCAATCAGCCAGCTACCACCTTCCATTTTTACAATATTAGCACCAGCTTGCATTAACTTGGCTGCGTTAATAAAAGCTTGTTCTTTGGTGGCGTAGCTCATAAACGGCATATCACCAATAATTAAGGTATTTTCAACCCCACGGCGTACTGATTGGGTGTGATACGCCATATCATCAATAGTTACAGGTAAAGTGTCATCTTGCCCCTGTAGGACCATACCTAAAGAGTCGCCAATTAAAATAGCGTGAATGCCTGCTTGGTCAAATAATTTCGCAAAACTGGCATCGTAGGCCGTAATTGTCGATATTTTTTCGCCTTGTTGCTTCATTTTAATTAACGTAGACGTGGTTATTTTAGCCATGTTATTTCTCAACGTTTGTTTATGATATTTGGAGTAAATACTCAGCGGCGTACCTTCGCATAAATGTAACTATAGCGCAACTTTTGCTAAATGTTCTGTTGATATTTGCACTGCTAAAAACGTAAAGTTTTTTTGCAATTAAGTTATTAAGTAATTTTTTATTCTTACTTGTCAAATCAACTCAAAGTTTTATACTCGATGCTCACAATAATAAAAAATAGGAATTATTATGACAACTTCTGTGGCTACTCCTAGCCAAACACGTTCATTTATGACCGTTGCCCTCATTGAATTATGGGAGCGCTTTGGTTATTACGGTATGCAAGCTCTTATTGTTTACTATATGGTGCAACGCTTAGGTTTTGAAGATGCGCGTGCTAATTTAGTCTGGAGTGCTTGTGCCGCGCTTATTTATGTTTCTCCTGCCATTGGTGGTTGGGTTGGTGACAAAATATTAGGCACAAAACGCACGATGATTTTAGGGGCTATTATCTTAACTTTTGGTTATGCATTAATGGCGGTGCCGACTGAAGATACGCACTTTTTATTTTCAGCGCTTGGTGTGATCGTTGTCGGTAACGGTTTATTTAAACCGAATGCGGGTAATTTAGTTCGAAAAATTTATGAGGGTGATGATTCTAAAATAGATAGTGCTTTTACTATTTATTATATGGCGGTTAATGTTGGCTCTACTTTTTCTATGTTATTAACGCCGTGGATAAAAGATTATGTTAATGCGACTTATGGCAATAACTTAGGCTGGCACGCTGCTTTTGCTTTTTGTAGTGTGGGGTTAATTGTTGGTTTAACGAATTATATGTTAATGAAAGCAGCATTAACTAATTATGGTTCTGAACCCGATGAAAAGCCTTTAGATATTCAAAAATTATTGGCCGTGTTAGTGGCTAGTGTTGCGGTTGTTTTTGGTTCTGAATACATTTTAAGTAATGAAGGTGCGGCGCGGTTATTTGTTTATGTAGCTGGCGCTGTCGTGCTGGGGATCTTCATTTATTTGATCCGTATTAGCAAACCGAGTGAAAAAGCAGGATTAACTGCGGCCTTAGTACTAACGCTACAAACTGTTTTATTTTTTATTTTTTACCAACAAATGTCAACATCATTAGCCTTATTTGCTTTGCGTAATGTTGATTGGAATTTTCAAGTATTTGGCGTGCATTTATGGACTTGGTCGCCAGCACAGTTTCAAGCCTTAAACCCTATTTGGATCATGGTATTAAGCCCCGTGTTAGCTTGGGCCTATAGTTGGGCAGGGCGCAATAATAAAGATTTTTCAATTGCTGGTAAGTTTGCATTAGGTTTTGCTGCCGTTGCGCTTGGATTTTTTATCTATAGTTTTGCTGGTATGTTTGCGGTAAATGGAAAAACATCATCATGGATCATGATCGCAGGTTATGGTTTGTATTCTATCGGAGAGCTTTTAGTTAGTGGTTTAGGCTTAGCAATGATTGCCCGTTATGTACCCGCACGTATGGGCGGATTTATGATGGGTGCTTACTTTGTTGCCTCAGGTATTTCTCAATACTTAGGTGGTGTCGTTGCTAACTTTGCGAGTGTACCTAAAAATATTGTTGACCCATTACAAACCTTGCCTATTTATACCAGTTTATTTAATAAATTAGGTATTGCTGCTGTAATAGCCACTTTAATTGCTATTGCGGTATTGCCGCTAATGAAACGTTTAACGGCCGCACATAACGAGCATAATAGTGCTGAAGATACGCCATTACCAACAGTAGCGAGTGAGCAATAGCTTGTTTTTCGTATCAACTATTAGCATCTTAATGGTATATCCCCGTGATCATGATTTTTCGAGTAAAGAGGATCAAGCTAGTCACCAATGAATATTGAACTTACACTGGAATTTAAATCCGCCTAGAGTTACGGCACAGTAAAGTGCGTGATGAAGTATGGGCGTGACCATATAAAAGCCGTTTTGTGTATGCAAAACGGCTGGACTATTATCAATATTACTCAAGCGTTACTTGTTAATGAAAGTACAGTACCACGCCACCTAAATTATTTTATAAGTGAGCAAAAACTCACTCCTGAAAATGGAGGCTCTGTAAGTCACTTAAACAGTGAACAAACTAAACAATGCTTAAAACCGAAATGGCATATGATGAAGTGTTACTATTTATGTATGCAGTACACCCAACACAAACCACTAACTAAAGTAGCGTTTGGGTGGATACGTAAAAGGGATGATAAAATTAACACATCTCAATGTGAATATTTATATTGAAAATATAGGTAAAAAACCACGCAGAAGTGTTTTTTACTATTGACGAATAATTATTTTTCTGAAATGGGTAAATAAAATTTGTTTTTTTTAATTGGAGTGATTATTCTAATTATTAAATTTTGTACGATATTTTTATTTAAGGTGAAAAAGATGAACCAGTTATTTATTGAAGCTGGTACTTTATTGTTTGTTGGTATGGTGTTTATTTACGCTTTTTTAGGGTTGCTAATTTTTATTATTAAATTTGTGTTAGCACCATTAGCACAAAAATTTCCAGACTCAATAGTACAAACTAAAGTAAAAAAAACCGCAAGCAAAGCTAAACTTAGCGATGATGTATCACCTGCAATTATTGCTGCAATTACTGGTGCAATAACACAATATCGTCAACAGCATACTAATTTATCAATTAATAAAGCTCATACAAAAGCCAAGCAATAGGAATTAAACCAATGACTAAGCCGTTAGGGATCACTGAAGTGGTATTAAGAGATGGGCATCAATCGCTACTCGCCACACGATTACGTTTAGAAGATATGCTGCCTATTGCACCATTGCTTGACGAGGTGGGATTTTGGTCAATTGAGTCTTGGGGAGGAGCTACTTTTGATTCGTGTATTCGTTATTTAGGTGAAGATCCCTGGGAGCGTTTACGAGCGCTTAAAAAAGCGATGCCCAATACCAAGCAGCAAATGCTTTTTCGCGGACAAAATATCTTAGGCTATCGCCATTATGCTGATGATGTGGTCGAAAAATTTGTTGAACGTGCGCACGTAAATGGTATTGATGTTTTTCGTATATTTGATGCCATGAATGATGTCCGTAATTTGCAAACGTCAATTAAAGCTGCTGTTAAAGTAGGCGCGCACGCACAAGGCACGTTAAGTTATACCGAAAGCCCAGTTCATACCTTAGAGGGCTGGTTAACCATGGCAAAACAACTTGAAGATATGGGCGCGCATTCGCTTTGTATTAAAGATATGTCAGGGCTATTAAAGCCTTATGATGCGGCTGAATTAATTGGACGTTTAAAAGAAACGGTTGCTTTGCCCCTTTCATTACATTGTCACGCCACCACAGGGTTAAGTATTGCTACCCATATTAAAGCCATTGATGCTGATATTGATGTTATTGATACGTCAATTTCTTCTATGAGTATGACTTACGGGCATTCACCAACCGAAACTGTGGTTGCTATGGTTGAGGGGACTGCGCGCGATACGGGGTTAGATTTAGCAAAATTAGCCGAAGTGGCTGCTTATTTTAGAAATGTTCGTGAAAAATATGCCAAATTCGAAGGTAGTTTACGCGGTATTGATGCACGTATTTTACTAGCACAAGTACCTGGCGGTATGTTAACGAACATGGAAAATCAGTTAAAAGAGCAGGGCGCTGCTGATCGTCTTGATGAAGTATTAACTGAAATTCCCAAAGTACGTGAAGACTTAGGTTTTATTCCTTTAGTTACACCAACCTCGCAAATTGTAGGCACGCAAGCAGTACTTAATGTGTTAACGGGTGAGCGTTATAAGTCGATCACTAAAGAAACGGCAGGTGTATTAAAAGGCGAATATGGTGCAACCGCAGCGCCAGTAAATGTTGAGTTGCAAGCGCGTGTATTAGAAGGAGGTAGTGTTGTTACTTGTCGCCCTGCTGACTTATTATCGCCAGAAATTGATAATTTAACCGCTGAATTAAATAAACTTGCCAATGAAAAAAATATCACTTTAGCTGATGACAGTATTGACGATGTCTTAACCTATGC
>WGGB01000004.1 GCA_015491935.1 Alteromonadaceae bacterium | reverse complement strand
TCACTATAAGCTAGTTTTTTTCGATAATTTCCTGTTTTATCCGTAAGCTCTTGAAAGTAAGTGGCATTTTCAACCCAAGACAGTTCTTTAATTAATTTACTTAAATCACTACGAATAATTTGCACCGATTCGGGTAAATAGTTTTGAAACAACCAAAAGCCGTGACGAATTAGCGCTAATAGTTCAGTAATTTTAATCAATACTTTTAAAGAAGGTTCTGCACAATAAATATCAATCATTTTTTGTAATTGATTTAATGAAAACTCCAAACCCACAGAAAAAGATCGTTCAATAGAATAGCCATGTTTAAGTGGGATTAACTCTAGAGGTGTTATTTGAGGGGGTTTATCATTATGAATTAATTCTTGTGGATTTTTTTGTAATGCCCGCTTATGCTTGGCAAACAATGCATAACCTCGTGCAGCTTTACTCTTAATACCTGGGCGTAACAAAAAGTTATCCGCTAATAACTGTGCCAAGACAAATAAATCTTTCGTTTCACCACTAACAAGCTCTAATTCTAATTCGCATATAGACTCGCTAGCGCCTTCGACGGTGATGCAACCTAAATCAAATGCTAATTCAATTTGACTACCATTTTCATTGGTAATTAACCAAATAACACGTTCAAAATCAGTTGCAAATAACGGGATTAACTCTGCTTGCAGTCGCTCTAGACCCGTAAACTGATCATTATCACGCTCATTAGCCCAAATTTCAGCAGGAAATAGCGCTAAATTAGGCTCTTTATTCGTAATAGTGACATTATATTCAGGTCGTTGATGTAAACCAGCAACTACCGTACCTGAAGTTTTAATTGTTTGCTCTATTGCCCCGTTGGTTACTCTAACCCGCAACCCCATATCTAAATGGCGTAATTGCAAATTTGCCGTGTCAAAATAACAATTGGCTAAACTTAAGTGAGATTGTTTAAAAGATAAAGACTGTTTTTTTAATAAGTCATTTACACCATCAACAATGTTATTGTTAATAATCAAATATTTAAGTTCTATTTCAGTATTCATTTAGCATATAATTAGTTATTAATTTACATCAGCTTACAAAAGCTCGTTATATGAGGCAATCAATTTTATTAAAATATTGTAGATATTAATAAAGTTAGGCTTGCCATATTTTTAACAAAGCCCTAATATCTTTGCTTAGTTAATTAAAGTCTTGTTTAAATTTAAAATAAAAATCTTATTTTACTTAAAATAAAAGGTTATTACCCAATGCGATTTGTTTCACTTGCCATGCTTTTTTTCGGTCTACTTACTTTAAGTCCTTTTAGCTACTCTCAAAGTCAAGATACAGAGCAAGCATCGTTACCAAAACTATCAACCTCAGTCGATAACAATACAAATAATAATGCTTATATTTCTGACGAACTATTTATTTTTATGCGCAGTGGCGCTGGCAAACAATATAGATTATTAGGCAGCATTACCGCAGGTACAGCAATTACACTAATAGATAGTGTAACAAATGGCTTTCAAAAAATTACTGATGATAAAGGGCGTACTGGTTGGGTAGAACAACAGTTTATTAGTAAAAAACCTAGTTTGCGCAGTGTTATCGCCGAGCTAAACACGCAATTAACAAACAAAGATGAAACTATAAAGGCACTTAATGCAGACCTTGCAAATAAGCAACAACAAATTACTGTGCTAAATACTAATAATAAAAAATTCACCGCACAAATAAAATCATTAACTAAACAATTAACAACGAGCCAAGCAAAAATTCAACATCAAGACAGTAGCACTCAAAAACAATGGTTTTTTAACGGCGCTATAGTCTTAGGCATAGGTTTATTTTTAGGCTTGTTATTACCTCGATTTTTTGGTCGCCGTCGTAATGCGATGGGTAGCTGGCAATAAGTTTTTGTTGAGCTTATTTTGTTGCACTTATAACGTTATTTTATAAAAACTTCCAATAACCAAGTTTTTTACGCATTTTAAAATTTCTAATTAAATTAAGCGGCTTTTTCTTTAAAGGAATGTCGCTTTCTAGTAGTTCATCAACCGCAGCTAAGACTCTTTCAGACGATTTACCATCGCTATAAGGATGCGTTTCATGAATAAAACGCGCTATTTTTCGCATCAATTTTTCAGGCCGGGTAAGCGCATATTCTATTGACTGTATTAATTTATCAGCATCATTAATATCGATTAAATAATCTTTAGGAGATATATTTTTGAACGTCACTACAGGCTTATTCAGCAATAAAAACATCATAAGCACCGATGATGTGTCGCACACCATCACATCAGCTTGCTGCAACAAAGGTATAACATTATCAGTTTCAATAAAGGTTAAATGTTTATTTTGAATACTTTTGTATTGTTCAACAATGTGAGTAGGCATTTTAGGATGAAACTGAATAATCCAATTCCACTTTCCCTGACGGCTTAATGCTTTAATTTTATCAAACAATATTGGTGCACAAGTTAAGTGACGAGAAAATGTGGAACACATTAAAACGGTAGGTTTAATGTGTTCAATATTTTTTGTATAATTAAATAGTGGATCAAGAGCACTCCAGCCTGTTTCTTTTACTAAAAGATGTTGATGTTGCTTAGCTAATGCCAAAAAAGGTTTGGTGGTATTGGGGCCTTGAGTACAATATAAATCAAAACAATGACGAACTTTAAAATGATCATTATTACCACGTTTATCAAGTTTTCCAGCATCAAATCCATGAAATACAGCTACATTTATACCAGGTAAAAAAGTTGGTGCAATATTAGCAGGATAGAAAACTGCATCAGGATTATAAACAAATATAACATCAACAGAGTTTATTTTTTTTTCCCTATCAAGCAAATAAGCCTCATCCACTTGGCTACCAGCCAAAAACCATGCGACTTTATCACCTTTAGCAAGAATTGCTTCTTGTAGAGGCCTTAACATTGCAAATGCATAATTTTGTTCAATATAAAATAAGTAACGTTTTTTTAACATGACGGCTCTTTAGACTATTGATATAAACTAAGGTAGTAATGATATATTTTCATCACTTTTTATATAAATAAAGCATACAAAAGTGATAAAAGTCCTTATAATTGCAATTTAAGTTTTTATAAATACCCTATCTTCAATTCTCTAACTAAAACATATAAAAATATTTATTTATGACAAAAATTTTATCACTACTATCTTTAACCGCTTTTTATCTTACCAGTTTTTTTACCAATGCAGAACCTTGGATAAACACTTCTGACATCTATTTAAAAGCTAATATTCAACAACTTGCTGATGCTGGCTATATTAATACACCAGTAACCACTTACCCGTTAATGTGGGAAGATATCATCACTGATTTAAACAAGATCAATCCTAGTCGCTTACCGCCCAAAACTCAGCAGGCTTATTTTTATATACGCCACCAAGCGAAATTGGCAAAACAAAATTTAACCACGTTAACCGCGCATTTATCATCAAAAAACCAACGCTTTAATAGCTTTGGTGATAATTTTATAGAAAAAAATAGTATTCAAGTTCAATCTACTTATTTGTCTGGTAATTTTTCCGCAAAAGTTTCCACTTCATATATCAATAACCCCAAATACGGTAATAAAACTAACTTTGATGGTTCTTATCTTGCTACCTTTATCGGCAATTGGGTTATTTCTTTAGGACGACAAAATCGCTGGTTTGGGCCAACATGGGATACTAGCTTTAGTTTAAGTAACAATGCTCGCCCGATCACCGCTTTAACCTTATCGAGAAAATCAGCACAGGCATTTAATCTTCCTTTCACCAAAGTACAAATACCTTGGACAGTAACTACATTTATGGGAAAAATGGACGATAATCGTATTATTAAAAACACCTTATTGTGGGGTTTTAGATTAAATTTCAAACCTTTAAAGAATCTAGAAATAGGCTTTTCTCGTTTAGCTCAATGGGGCGGCGACGGGCATTCAAAAAGTATTAATACCTTTAAAGATATCTTAATAGGTCGTACTAATTGCGGGATTGATAATTTAATTTGTAATGAGAACAATCCTAACCCTGCCAATCAACAAGCTGGTTACGATTTAAGATATTCAATCAATCTTTTCGATATCCCTATTGCCATATATGGACAAAAATTTGCTGAAGATGGCAATGCTGACACTTATAGTTATATTACAAAAGCAAAGCCTCAAGTAGGTATTGAGGCCTCGATTACGCCTTTTTCTCTTCCTTCGCTAGTATTTTTTGAATATGGTGATAGCTTAGCCGATTGTGGCGTAAGAGATAATATTGGTGACTGTTATTATGAACATTCAAGCTATGCTACGGGTATGCGTTATCACGGTAGAACAATTAGTAACCTTTATGATAATGATACCAAAAGCTATGTTTTAGGTGCCATCACGCAACTCAATATCAATACGCATTTAACGACTAAATTACGTTATTTAAAATTAAATTATGACAATCGTGATAAAGCGCCCAATAATCCTCTTATTGGTAATCCTTTAACCAGTATAGCCGAAAATATGACTATGTTATCAACAAGTTTGCGCCATAGTTATAAAAATTGGCGATTTACATTAGATGCTTCATTGAGCCATTCAAGCTATAAAAATATGATAGACAGTACTAATAGCAGCAATTTGGCACTAATGGTTGAATATAATTTATAAATCTTAGCAACTAAAAAATATCATTAAGTATTTGACAAACTTTAAGCGAATCGTTATTAATATACTTACTAAAAAATATTTTACTTAAATTACTTAAACAAAAAATAAAATTCATGATCAATAATAGTATTAGCCGCATTCAAATTAACCTCCTCCTCGCATTAACATTGCGCGGACGGTTTGCTATTGCTTAATATATAAATTAAATAAACAGCTATCGAAAACCCGCGCTAAACACGCGGGTTTTTTTATGCTCGCTTTTTAGTAAAAAATTCAGGAAATAACATGAATACAATACAAGCCAATACGACCAAAGCGAACAGTAAAAGTGATAACGTGATTATTTTTGACACAACGCTGCGCGATGGTGAGCAAGCATTAACAGCAAGCTTATCAGTACGTGAAAAATTGCAAATAGCACAAGCATTAGAACGTTTAGGTGTTGATATTATGGAAGTGGGCTTTCCCGTTTCTTCTCCTGGTGATTTTGAGTCAGTGCAACAAATAGCTAAAACCATTAAAAACTCTCGCGTTTGTGCCTTAGCTCGCGCGGTAGAAAGCGATATAAAAGCTTGTGCAGATGCGTTAAAAGTTGCGGATCAATTTCGCATTCATACCTTTATTTCTACCTCAGATGTACACGTACAGCAAAAATTACGGAAAGAATTTTCAGATGTCGAAGCCATGGCGGTACACGCAGTAAAATATGCACGTCAATTTACTGATGATGTTGAATTTTCGTGTGAAGATGCAGGCAGAACTCCCATTGATAATTTATGTCGCATGGTCGAAAGTGCCATCAAAGCGGGTGCAACAACGATTAATATTCCTGATACCGTTGGCTACACTTTACCTTTTGAATTTCAAAGTATTATTACTAACTTGTTTAATCGTGTTCCCAATATTGATCAAGCCGTCATTTCGGTGCATTGCCATAACGATTTAGGTCTAGCGGTTGCTAATTCTATGGCTGCGGTTCAAGCAGGTGTTCGCCAAATAGAATGTACTGTTAATGGCATTGGTGAGCGTGCAGGTAATTGTTCGTTAGAAGAAATAGCGATGATCATTAAAACGCGTGAAGCTTTATTAAATGTTCAGAGTAATATCAATCATCAAGAAATTGCTCGTACTTCAAAATTAGTGAGTACCTTATGCAATATGCCTGTGCAGCTAAATAAAGCGATTGTTGGTGGTAATGCTTTTAGTCATTCATCAGGCATTCATCAAGACGGTATGTTAAAAGCCAGTAATACTTATGAAATTATGACGCCTGAAAGCGTCGGTATCAGTAAAACAAAACTTAATTTAACCTCACGCAGTGGCCGTCATGTAATAAAACATCGCATGGAAAGCTTAGGTTATAAAGAAAGTGATTATGAATTAGAAAGCTTATATGCTGATTTCTTAGCCCTTGCAGACAAAAAAGGCCAAGTGTTTGATGATGATTTAGAAGCCTTGGTATTTAATTTACAACAAAAAAACCAACAAGACTATTACGCGATAGAACAGCTGAATGTGCAATCAGGTAGTGGTGATTTCTCAACAGCCAGCATCAAATTATCGTCAGGTTGCGATGAGAATAAAAGCAGCCAAATAGTCGCCGCCACGGGTAATGGCCCTGTTGATGCGTTATATCAAGCCATAAAACAAGCCGTTGATATTGTGTTTGAAGTAAGCGATTACAAAATATCCAATAAAGGTTCTGGTGAAGATGGCTTAGGGCAAGCCGATTTAGTGATCACTTGGCAAAACCGTAATTTTCATGGTTATGGTCTAGAAACCGATGTAATTGAAGCGTCAGGCAAAGCCTTAATTCATGCGCTTAATAGTATTCGTCGCGCCATGACTATCGCTGATTTAAAAGCAGCAAAAAAACAATAATCATAAAATGTAATTCTCTTATTAATAAGGTTTAATAAACAATGTCAAATATAGCAATTTTAGCGGGTGACGGTATCGGCCCAGAAGTAATGAATGAAGCACTAAAAGTATTACAAACCGTGGCCGACAAATTCAACTTTACCTTGAATTTTAATCATTATGATGTTGGCGGCTGTGCTATCGACAACCATGGCACGGCATTACCGCAAAGCACTATTGCAGGTTGCGAACAAAGTGATGCCATTTTATTTGGCTCAGTTGGTGGCCCTAAATGGGCTAATTTACCACCAACAGAACAACCAGAACGCGCTTCTCTTTTAGGTTTACGTGGTCATTTTGGTTTGTTTTGTAATATGCGTCCTGCGCAATTACAAGCTGCTATGTCAACACTGTCACCATTGCGTAGTGATATTTCAAAAACAGGCTTTGATATTTTAGTGATGCGCGAATTAACAGGCGGCATTTATTTTGGTGAGCCTAAAGGTCGCCAGCATGAAGGAACCCCAGATGAAGCGGGTTTTGACACCATGATTTATTCACGCAGTGAAATAACTCGTATTGCCAAACTTGCCTTTGAAGCAGCACTAAAACGTAATAATAAAGTTATTTCTGTAGATAAAGCTAACGTACTGGCCAGCTCGGTATTATGGCGAGAAGTTGTTAATGAGGTTGCCAAAGATTATCCTCAAGTTGAACTAGAACATATGTATGTTGATAATGCAGCCATGCAACTGGTGAAAGCTCCTGCCCAATTTGATGTCATGCTATGTGGTAACTTATTTGGCGATATTTTGTCAGATATATGTGCGATGATCACAGGCTCTATGGGCTTATTACCATCAGCCAGCTTAAACGAACAAGGCTTTGGTATGTACGAACCCGCAGGTGGTACAGCACCCGATATTGCAGGCAAAGGCATTGCCAATCCTATTGCGCAAATTTTATCCGCCGCTTTATTATTACGTTATAGTTTACATAAAAATGATGCCGCCACCGCCATAGAAAATGCAGTAGCCACCGCATTAGACAACAACATTTTTACGGGTGACATTTTAACGCCAGAACAAAAATCACAAGGCATAAAGGCCGTTTCAACCAGTGAAATGGGCGATAGTATTTGCCAATTTATTCAAGCTTCTTAGGAAAAACTCATGACTGATTCAACACCAAACACCTTATATGACAAATTATGGCAACGCCATTTAGTTGAAGACGTGGACGGCGAAACACCTTTAATTTATGTTGACCGCCATCTAATTCACGAAGTGACTTCACCACAAGCCTTTGCTAATTTAAAGTATCATAATCGCCCTGTTCGCCATCCCGAACGAACGATTGCGACCATGGATCATAATATTTCTACGCGCTCTATTGAAATTAATGCCGCAGGTGAAGGTGCCGCCAACCAATTACGCACTTTAGAAAAAAACTGTAAAGAGTTTGGTATTGAGTTATTTGGCATGGCACACAAAAACCAAGGCATAGTCCATGTTATGGGGCCAGAACTAGGTTTAACCTTACCCGGAACTGTTATTGTCTGTGGCGACTCTCATACTGCTACACATGGCGCCTTTGGTGCGCTAGCTTTTGGCATTGGCACCTCAGAAGTTGAACACGTTTTTGCTACGCAAACCTTACGTCAAACCAAAGCTAAAACCATGAAAATTGAAGTCAATGGTAAAGTAGGCGCAGGTATTAGTGCTAAAGACATTATTTTAGCTATTATTGGCGTAACAGGTAGTGCTGGTGCAACAGGTTATGTGGTTGAATATACGGGAGATGCAATTCAAGCATTAAGTATGGAAGAACGTATGACCATTTGTAACATGAGCATTGAATTTGGTGCTAAAGCAGGTTTAATTGCGCCAGATGCAACGACCATAGCTTATGTAGAAGGACGTGAATATGCACCTAAAGGTGACTTATGGCAGCAAGCCGTAAACGACTGGAAAACACTTCAATCTGACGACGGCGCAGTATTTGATAAAGTGATCACCTTAAATGCAGCAGACATAAAAGCACAAGTGACTTGGGGAACAACACCCGGACAAGTTACTGCCATTGATAGCCTTGTGCCTTCACCCAATGATTTTAGCGATGCTGTTGAAAAAGAATCTTGCGCTGCTGCCTTAAAATACATGGGTTTAACCGCAGGTACTAAAATAACCGACATTAGCATTAACAAAGTCTTTATTGGCTCTTGTACTAATTCTCGTATTGAAGACTTACGCGCTGCAGCACATATTGTTGAAAAATATGCCGCTAACAATCAAAAAGTTTCAACTAATGTGGATGCCATTATTGTGCCGGGCTCTTATCGTGTAAAAAACCAAGCAGAGCACGAAGGGTTAGATAAGATATTTATCAATGCAGGCTTTGAATGGCGTTTACCGGGTTGTTCAATGTGTTTAGGCATGAATGATGATGTATTAACCGAAGGCGACCGCTGTGCATCAACCAGCAACCGTAACTTTGAAGGTCGTCAAGGGCGCGGTTCTCGCACTCACTTAGTTAGCCCGGCTATGGCTGCTGCAGCGGCTATTGAAGGTCATTTTGTTGACTTAAATGCTTAACCCAACTATTTAGGATTTATCATGGAAAAATTTACCACACATACAGGTTTAGTTGCCCCGTTAGACATAGCTAACGTAGATACAGATCAAATTATCCCTAAACAATTTTTACAAAAAACAACACGTGTTGGTTTTGGTCAACATTTATTTCATGACAGCCGTTATTTAGATAACGAAGGCAAAAAACCAAACCCAGACTTTGTGCTAAACCAACCCGAATACCAAGGAGCAAGTATTTTATTAACTCGCGAAAATTTTGGTTGTGGTTCAAGCCGCGAACACGCCCCTTGGGCACTCGAAGAGTTTGGCTTTAAAGTGATCATAGCACCAAGCTTTGCTGATATATTTTACGGTAATTGTATAAATATAGGCTTATTACCCATAACATTGAGCGAAGCTGAAGTTAATCAATTATTTGCATTAAGCGCACAAGGTTCATTAACACTAACCATTGATTTGCCACAAAATAAAATAATAGCTAAAACAAGCAATAATAAAGAAACTAGCTATACTTTTACTTTAGATAACTTCCACCAATATTGCTTAGAACAAGGTATAGATAGTGTTGGCTGGACTTTAAATAAATTAGATAAAATTAAGGCATTTGAGGAAAATATGCCAGCATGGCAATAAATACTTTCCTTTATTAATAAGCTTATTTAATAAAATTAAATAAGCTTATTAATTGATCACCTATATAAGGTTAATTGCAGTATGACTAAAACGCGGCAAGAAATTCCCCTAAGCCAATTATTTCCAGGTATGTATGTAATTGAAATCATCAGAAAAGAAGATAATTTAAAAGTAAAATCAGAAGGTTACATTGTTCATAAAAGTACCTTAAAAAAACTAGCTGATTCAGGCATAGATAGAGTGATTGTAGATCCCTCTAAAGAAAAAAAAACAGATAAAATTGACCGCATATTACCGATTGAAAAAACAAAAAAACAGGCAGATAACAAACGTGCCGAAAATAGTGTTTCGCTTGATGCTGAAATGAGTAAAGCGAAAATTTTATATAAAGATGCCAAATCATTACAGCAAAAAATTCTATCTTCAATTACTGAAGGTAAAGAGATTGATGTAAAAGAAGTAAAAAATAACACTGACGCTATTGTCGAGTCTATTTTTAGAAATCAAGATGCCCTCGCCTGTATGTCACGCTTACGTATTAAAGATGAGTACTTAGTTGAACATTCTCTTAACGTTTCTATTTTAATGACCATTTTTGCCAAACACTTAAAAATAGACAAACGTGTTATTGAACAGCTAGCATTAGGTGCATTTTTACATGATATTGGCAAAATTCTGATCCCCGATAATATTTTGAATAAAAAAGGAAAATTTACTGAACAAGAATACTTGCAAATGAAAGAGCACGTTAATTTAGGCGTTAACATTTTAGCCGAGACACCTGATATTTCAGCCATTGCGATGAGTGTTGTACAACACCACCATGAACGCTTAGATGGCAGTGGTTACCCCAAACAAATATCGCACGAAGATATCAGCCAATATGGACGAATGATCGCCATTATAGATACATATGACGCGATGACCGCAGACAGGTTTTATAAAAGTGCCATACATCCTATAAAGGCCTTTAAAATACTCTTAAATGAAGCCGAAAGTGGTTACGATGAAGGGCTTGTTGAACAATTTATTCAATGTATCGGTGTTTATCCCGTAGGCACGTTAGTAAAATTAAATTCAGGTAAATTGGGGTTAATAAGCCAATTAAATAAAGCTAAACCTTTAAATCCTTTTGTGCGCGTTTTTTATAATACTCGTCTTAATCAAGTAATTCCTATGGCTGAACTCGATTTAAGTCAATCAAAACATAAAGATCAAATTGATCGCTGTATAAAACCTGAAGATTTTAAACTCGACTTATTAAAATTTTTTCAACAAGCTTTTTGGAATTAACAAATGATCTTGCTAATAATATCCTAGGATCCTTACCAAGAAGAAAGCGCAGGCATCGAAAAATTTTCACCACGAAAATTTAAAATAACTTGCTGTGGCTCTATTTTTTCTAATACTAAATTTTTTGCTATTTTTTCACCTTCATGTACATCTTTACCATTCACTCGCACCCAACCTTGACCATCACTCGCATAAATATGCATTTCAAATTTTAACGTAGGTAAATCTTGTTGTAACCATTGTGGCATTTGTGACAAAGGTCTTATTGCTGCGGGCTTTATTGGTTGTAGTTTTGACTGGGTTAAGCTTTTGTTATCAACAGAGGCTTGCTCTGTTGCCGAGAATGATGATTCTAAGGTTGTATTTGACTTTGTATCATTTTCTAGCGTTTCATTAACTGCGTGTTGAAAGGTTTTCAATAATTTATTCGAGACACCTTGGGTTGCTTTCAGTATAAAGGGTTTATTAAGTTTGTCGGTATTGTTATTTTTTATTGAATGTGAAGCCTTATATTCATTACTTTTATACCCCAATACCAAGGGTTGCTCAACCACACTATTTTGGCTAAATTTATCAATCGCTTTAAGCTTTACTTTATTTTCATCAGTATTTTTTTGAGAAACAGACGGTGCTATTTTAGCCGTAGCTAATGCGTTATTGGCTACTTTAGTGCTTTCTTTTATGGGCTTTACTTTATCCTTGTTAGCATTAGCTATTGTTTTTTGTGGTGAGACTTTATTATTGGCTATTATATTATTAAGGCTAAATTCTTTGTGCTCACCCCACCACATACCTGCGGCAACAAGACTTATAGTGAAAACCAAAGTCGCGGCAATTTTTACTGGCGTTAACCACCACGGAATAAGGTTATATTCTTCACCTAATGCTTCGGTTGACGCTTTGATCACTGTTTTTTTATTCACAACCGACTGACTTTCACCATAAGCCAACCATAAGCTTCGATCACACAATAAATTAATCAACCGTGGAATGCCTTGTGAAAGTTGATGGATCATTGCCACAGCTTTTTTATTAAAAACAACGCGGTAACAATCAGCTACAGAAAGTCTATGCTGAATATACTGAGCAACCTCTTGTTTATTTAATGGCATTAAATGATAACGCGCGGTGATCCGCTGCGCTAATTGGCGTAAATCTCGACGTTGTAATAATTGCTGTAATTCAGGCTGACCAATTAAAATAACCTGTAATAATTTTTTAGTATTTGTTTCTAAGTTGGTTAATAACCGTAATTGTTCTAGCACTTCAGGTTGTAAATGCTGCGCTTCATCTATGATCAATAAAGTATTGATATTTTCTCGATGATTTTTGAGTAGCTTTTCTTGAATTTTATCCGTAAGTGTTTTTAACGTTGCCCCTGTTTTACGATAACGTATTTTGAGTTCGTCACAAATGGTGGCTAATAATTCTTGACTTGAAAGTGTTGGATTTAAAATAAAGGCGGTTTGCGTATTCTCAGGTAATTGAGCCATTAAACATCGGCTAATGGTGGTTTTTCCCGTACCGACTTCACCCGTTAATAACACAAAGCCACCCGTCGTACCTAAACCATAAGTAAGATGTGCTAATGCTTCTCTGTGACGATCGCTCATAAATAAATATTCGGGATCTGGTGCAATAGAAAAAGGTAAATCACTTAATGCAAAAAAAGCAGTGTACATAACAATCAAATTATCAAAAATACTTACCTCATTATTCCATTTACTAGAACAACTGTAAAACCTGAATTTAATTTATGATAAACTTAATATTAACTTATAACGACTTTATCACTTTTACTATGTTTACCCCTTATAAAGATTTACCACTTAATATTTACCTTGTTGGTGGCGCAGTACGCGATCAATTATTACAAAGGACGGTAAAAGATCATGACTTTTTAGTCGTTGGGGCAACGAGTAAACAAATGTTAGCGCTAGGTTTTCAAGCGGTAGGTAAAGATTTTCCTGTTTTTTTACATCCCAAAACGAAAGCTGAATTTGCACTTACCCGTACTGAACGTAAACAAGGGCACGGTTATACTGGATTTACTTGTTACGCAGAACCTGACGTTACTATCGAAGAAGATTTATTACGTCGAGATTTAACGATTAATGCTATTGCCATGGCAAGTGATGGTACGCTAATTGATCCTTATCATGGTCAACAAGATCTAAAAAATAAAGTATTACGTCATATTTCTCCTGCATTTAGTGAAGATCCATTGCGAGTGTTAAGAGTCGCTCGTTTTGCTGCTCGTTATCATTACTTAGGCTTTACTATTGCCAAAGAAACACAAGAGTTGATGACTAAATTATCTTTGTCTGGTGAACTATCCACATTAAGTAGTGAACGATTGTGGCAAGAAATAAGCGCCAGTTTAATTGATAATGATGCGGAGGTATTTTTTCAAGTTTTACGTGATTGCCAAGCATTATCATCATTATGGCCTGAATTAAATGCATTATGGGGCATTCCTAATCCAGCACAATGGCATCCTGAAATATGCAGCGGCATACACACCATGATGGTATTACAGCAAGCAAGTTTATTAACCGCTGAGCATAACAATGAAAACAAGCTTGCAATCCGCTTTGCCGCACTTTGTCATGACTTAGGTAAAAGCTTAACCCCTAGTGATAAATGGCCAAGCCATCAAGGGCATGAAAAAGCAGGCTTACCCATAGTAGAGAAAGCTTGCGCAGCCTTTAAAGTACCCAACAAAATAAAAACACTGGCATTGTTAGTATGTGAATACCACTTGCACGTGCATAAAGCATTTCAGTTAAAAGCCAGCACTATTATGAAACTATTTAATGCGGTTGATATTTGGCGAAAACCCAAGCAACTCACTGACTTGTTGCTTGCTTGTGAAGCTGATTTTCACGGTCGTTTGGGGTTAGAAAAGAATCCTTATCCACAATCTCAATATTTACAAGATTGTGCACAAGCAGCACAACAAATTACCGCTAAAGTGTTTGTTGAACAAGGGTTGCAAGGCGTTGCGATTAAAGAAGCCATTCACAGAGCACGTGTAAATGCAGTAACAAAGATTAAAGCATTACATAATAAGTAAAATACTTAAATAAATTGAGCATAACAGTACTACTCATTAACCATTGCTATAACGCAGGTTATGATCTAGTTTATCCATTAATATTTATCAAAAAAATACCTAATAATTTTCATTATTAGGCATTTTATTCTGTTACTTAAATGTCAATTTTAAATCAAACTGACCTTTAAAGATTAACCGTATTATGACTCATTAAAAGTTATAAGTGGCTTTAACGTAGTAAGAACCACCATTATAATTAAATGGACCACTTTCATAGTATTTAGCGCCTAACACACCATAAGCACTGTCTTTAAGACGTTGCGCTTTTTTATCGAATAAGTTATTAGCACCTGCCGTTAAAGTAATACTTTCATTAACAAAATAGCTAACTTGTGCGTCTATGGTAATGGCAGAAGCAGCATTTTGAGAACCCCACTCAGTAGTATCATCAGCATGCGTTGCATAATAAGTACCATAGTAATTAGTACGAATAAATGCACTCACATTTTCCCAAGATTGAGCGATAGTAAAAGTTGCTCTATGATGTGGAATACCGTCTTCTAAACGATGTCTCTTACCTGAATTAGTCGTTTCTGGATTAAACTTATCAACGGTCGTATCATTCCAGTTATAAGCGAGACTAAATTGTGTGTCGCCATTCATTAATTCCATACCATAATTAGCAACAATATCTAAACCTTGCGTTGTGGTATCAAAATCATTAGCAAAATAAGTAACGGCTGCAATCAACTCAGGATTTTGTACACCTAAAGCTCTAAGTGCATCATAATCAGTAGCTTTAACTTTAATTTGACTAGATTGAGTAATACGATCTTTCACTTTAATATGATAGTAATCTGCGGTAAAGAAAAAGCCATCATTATCATAAACTACACCCAATGAATAGCTAGTTGATTTTTCAGGGTTTAACACCACACCACCATAAAAGGCTGATAACGGATCCGTTGACGGTGCTAAAAATGACTGAATTAAATTCCCATTAACAATAGACGTTTGTGTATTAACAACATTAGCCTGACCAACTGTTGGCGCTCTAAAACCAGTACTTAGCGCACCACGAATAGATAAATCTTCAGTCAATGAATATTGACTTGATAGTTTATAGTTTAAGCTATTACCAAATGAACTAAAGTTTTCATAGCGTAATGCAGCTTCAACCATAAAGTCATCGGTGAAATACGTTTCTGAATCAATATAAGCAGCATAACTACGACGACTATTAGTACCCTGAGATGCAGGACCAAAACCTTTGAAACCATGAGAACCAATACTAAAACCTTGACTAGCAAAAGGACCCGCTTCCCATGAGGCTTTATCACCTGAAATAATTTGAAAGCTTTCTTCACGCCATTCTAAACCGCCTGCTAAACTCATATCTTCTTCTAGGCCAACATCAACTGCTTTAACAACATCAGCATTAAACGTTTTTTCTAACTGAATATAGCTACCTGTATTAAATTTATGATCAAGCGGTTGGTTTGGTCCTAAAGAAGGGTTAACGGTGTTGCGAAGATAAAAGGTTGAAGCATTACGACCAACAGAAGCACTTAAGTCGTATTGAGTTTCATCAAACATACCGCCTTTAATTTCACCTTTGGTACCTGCAGTTAAGGCTGTATCAACAATATTACCACCAAATCTTGGTGTATAGCCGCCAGGAAACATTTCATTAAAAGCAAAACAATTTGGATTAGCAACTAACGCGGCATATTCCGGTGTATTTAATACATTAGGAACACCTGCAGGTACAACTGGACAACCGCCTGTGCCATCACCGGTCAAATCAGCCACTAATAAATTTCCATCCTTAGTAAATACACCACCTCTGTTTTGTGGGTTACGATAATAAAAACCTCCTTCAGCATCACGCGTAGAATAGTTACCAAACATGTAAAATTCTTTATCGTTACCTAAATCTAAACCAATATTACCAAATACAGTAATATCATCATTTATTTGAGGATTACCCCAAATTTGTGCAGGGTTTTGAATAGAGCTATTACCCGCAGCAGCTAAACCAGCGGCATCAGGACGCTGTACACTACGGCTAGTGGCGTCAACATTTTTATATTGAAAACTAAAGTTAGCGAAACCATTTTCAGTAAACGGCATACCAACATTACCATCGACTATTGTTGAAGCGCCGTCTCCCGCATAATATTCACCTTTTTGAACAGAAACTGACCCGCCATTATCTGCATCTTTTAAAACAAAGTTTAGAACACCTGCAATCGCATCAGAACCGTATTGCGCCGCAGCACCATCACGTAAAATTTCAACTTGTTTTATAGCAATACTTGGAATAACCGAAATATCTGGACCTTGCGCACCATCATTAATACCACCACCTTGAAAAGCGATAACCGAAGCACGATGACGACGTTTACCGTTAACTAAAACCAAAGTACTGTCGGATGATAAACCACGTAAGTTAACAGGACGAATTAACGTAGCCGCATCACTAATAGGCTGTGCGCGTGCGCTAAATGAAGGTACCGCAGCCGCAATTTGATCAAGCATATTGATTGAACCTGATTTACCTAATTCACCACCACTAATTACATCTATAGGTACAGGTGAATCGGCGATAGAACGAGGGGCGGCGCGAGAGCCAACTACCACAATTTTTTCTATATCTTTTTTATCGTTTACTTTATCTTTTGTGCTATCTTCTGCGGCATAAGCCTGTGTTGTACCTAAAGCAGCAGCAATAGCAAAAACTAGCGTACCTGTACGAAATTTATTAGACATGTTATTTCCTTCCCAAAATTTAACGATATGTATTTTTATAATCTATGTTTACGAACTTTTTAAGGCGCCTTATTAAACTGTTTAAGTAATTTTAAGCATAAGTCGTTTTTATTGATGTTTTTTATCACCTTTAATAAAAGCGACAATTCTATTTATAGAACAGCTAAGTGTACTTTACAAGAGGCTAAAAACTAGTTTTTACGTAGTAACTGCAAATCAGTCGCTTTAACTTTACTGCACAATGAAAATAAAAAAGAATAGTAATAAAATCGAAAGGGTATAAAAAATAAGGGCTGCCATTGATCTCAACGAAAAAACATGCGAAATATTTCGTAGTTTAAAGCGCAAAAAAAAACAATTTTATTTAGAATATATAGTTCAAAAAAAGATTAAACTTTTTTGAGCTATAATAGGCAAGTTAAATAACTATTCACTATAGTGGATTTTTAGTAATTACCTACCAATTTGATTTGTATACTATTTTTTTAAATATCCATATAAAAAAATTAATAATTTAAAATGACTGCTTTTATCTCTATTTTCAACTATTTTTTCTGCCATACCGTTACATGCATAACACTAGTATCAAAATTACGTTGATTTATAGGTGAAACTTTTATTAACTCTTGTTGCTCAAGTAAATTAAATTCATCACTCAATATCTCGGTTATTCCTGCAAATCCCGTCACATTTTCACCATTAACTTTAATTCCACCTAACCATTGTGTTTTTGCTGTTTTATCTTCATTAAATGAATAATTACTCACCACAATTAACAATCCTTTGTCATTAATTCGCTTATTTATGGTTGTTAAAAACAATTTAGGATGATGATTGTTTTCAATAATGTTTTGAGCTAAAACAACATCGTACTGATTAAAAATAGACTTTAAATTACTGGCGTCTCCCTGACTAAATAAAATATTTTTAGCTGCGGGCAAATCTAACTTATTTAGATTTATCTCATTAAACTCAAAAAGTTCGCCTTCTTTTTGTGTTGTAAAACGAATATGTTCACCGCGCTGTAATTGAACGCCATAACGTATATAACGTGCTGAAAAATCAATAGCATCAATAAATGAAAAGGTATTGGCTAATTCAAATGACGTGCGTCCAACACTACATCCTAAATCAAGTAGTTTGTTTTTGGCACATTGATACTTTTCACAAATATCTTTCACATAATTGGCTAATGATTTTTGATAATTATCAACCATAAAAGCATTCGTTGAGTGATTAACTGTCGACATTAACGGATGATTAAACGGGCCATAATGTCCAGCTAATTGCTGGCATATATCATTATCTGTTTCATATGGATTAAATGCTTGTTTGGGTAAATTGGCATTATTAGAGCTTATATAGCGAAAACCTGCGTGCTGCATAAAGTGACGACGAAAAGCATAACGCGCAGATTTAATCGCTTCATTACCTGTAGAAATCCACGAACCACCTTTTATTAAATTGTGTTTGCCATCAAAGGTTGGTGTCGAAAAATCATCATATAACGGATGCACTTCAAAGCCTGTAAAACCGTCTATAGTAGATTCAGTCCATTGCCAGACATTACCCATAACATCATAAAAGCCTTGTTGTTCAAACTGATCAACGGGGCAAGGTGAAGCATAATATTCTAAATTAATATTGCCAGGCGCTTTATCCCAACTAACCAAATCGTCATCAATGGCATTTCTTAAGCATTGCCACTCAGCTTCAGTTGGTAAACGAATATGTTTATCACTTTGTTGACTTTTCCAATGACAAAAAGCTTTTGCTTCTAAATAATTAACCTCAACAGGCCAGTTTAACGGTAACGGTATTTCATCAAGCAAATTACGTTGTACATAATTATTATCCTGCTTAAACCAAAAACGAGGTATGGTTGCTTGAGTGAATTTTAGCCATTGTTGACCTTCTGTTGTCCAGTATTCAAACTTGCTATAACCGCCATCTTCAACAAAAGCTAAAAACTCTTGGTTAGAGACTAAATATTGACTTGCTGAAAATTCATCAACCTCAATGTGCTGTTGTCCATATTCATTATCCCATCCATAAGTGTGATCGCTGTCAGGCTTTCCTAAAACAATTTTTTGTTTCGCCACGTCCAATAATTGATTAATCGGAGCCTCAGCGCTGACAGTACAAGCTTGCCATGCTTGATATTGTTTACCCTGACCTGTTAAATATTTTAAATCGAGCATACGCATGATCACTGAACTGGTTTCAATATGAATACGCTCATGTTCTATACCCATTAATAAAACCCAAGCTAATGAATCTTTAGTTATCGGCAAATTCAATTCCATTGAATCGATTAAATTTTCGATTAATTGCGCAACTTGATCACGATACTCTTTAACTTCAGCAACACTTGGCCAGTCGTAATGTTCACTATTGAGATCATCCCAACTCATTTCATCAACACCGACAGCACAAATGGCTTCTAACTTTTTATTAACTCGTTTATTAATATATTTCCCTAAAATTAATTTATTAATATAAAAGGTTGCGGTATGACCAAAATAAAAAATTAAAGGATGGCGTAAAGGTTCAGGTCGTAAGAAATAGGCTTCATCAGCATTTATTAATGAAAAAAGTGATTCGTATGTTGCCCAAGTATTTTTGAAATAAGCTTTTAATTCTGCTTTTTTTTCATTGACCAATTGTGTTTGATCAAAATGACTATTGTCATCTGCGGTTAACAAAAGGGTTTTAAGTTGGTTATTTAATATATTCATGGGTATTAAAATATTTATTTAAGTTGTTGTATTAAGATTAATTTTTATTAAAGTGATATGGAGGTAATTATACTCACTTGATACTTAGCCAATATATAAGCTTTCAACTGAGTTCCCCAATATTGAGCATCGTTAAAATCAAGTGCTAAAGTATTTTTATATTCTCTAGTAAGCTTTTTTTCTAAACCATTAATGGCTGCGGCAAACCATGACTCTTGTTTAAATAAATCAATGGCGCCCAATTGAGTCTTAGATGACATTAATGATAAGGGTAATGTTTGCACGGCTTTATTTTCTAATTCTGCATTATCTAGATATTTTTCAATTGCTGAAATTAAATTAGCCAATGCAAAAACCACATTAACATAAGCATTATACTGCAAACTTGACGCGCCTAGCCGATGTTCCACTCGCGCTGTTTGCTGCCATTTATACTCACTTATTAAGACGTTATTATTTTGATCGTACAATAAAGGTTGTTGACCTAACTTTTGATTATGTTTACCTTTTTTTCGATAAAGTGCAATACTTCCCTGATAACCACCTGAAATATCAATAGGTGAACATAATTCTTGCGCTAAACCATACTTAGTTTTTAATAATAAACGCTCAAAGGCTTCCTCTTCAGGTAAATACAATAAACTGCAAGGTAAACTCGTTTGTAAAAAAGATTGCTGTAAATGTTCACCTAAATTTGTTGTGGCGATAATATTTATATTTTCTTTTGCTGACACGATTTTACTCGCACTGACATTAATTTGTATGGCATTAGGAATATGCACATCACGATTTATGGGTGAAAAAATATCATTACTTTTATCAGCTAATTGGCCATTATCACCTGACCAAACCACAGGCTTAATGAGCGTTTTAATTTCAGTATTATGTACCTGTTTTAACCATAGTGGTAAGTTAGTGATCACTTTGTCTAAATTACTGGCTTCTGTTAATGGTGATTGACCGTTAAATGCAGAAACAAATTCCCATTGATTTTGCCAATACTCATAAACAAATTCACCATCAATATGATGCCAATGCAGTAATTGATTTAGTTTTGCTAAATCAACCTGATTAATATTTGCATTTTTTAGATCAAAACAACCTTCTAACTCAAAATGAACATGGGCAAGAAAACCCAATTGTTTAATATATTGTTGTTGTAAAAGAATAATTTTTTGGGCTAAATGATTAATTTTTTGCAATGATAATTCAACTAAAAATAAGTAAACTTAACTAGCCTAGTGCATTTTATTGTCACTAAGTAACTATTTCTCATTAAAAATTTGTTGGAAGCGTTTGATCGAGAAACCATTTAAAAGTTGATCTCCTATTTTTAAAACTGGTACACCACGTAAGCCTGTTTTATTAAATTCTTTTTGTCCTGCGGGTGAGCGCACATCACACCATCTATGCTGAATATTTTGTTGTATTAAATATTGTTTTGCGGTTTGACAGTGTGGGCAATTTTTCATGCCGAATAATACTACTTTCTTTGCCATCATTAATCCTACCAATTAAAAACGATTAAAAATAAAATATTGATTATAACAGCTTTAAAAAAGATCGTATTACAGCAAGCGAAGCCAAAATGGCCTAAATAATTATTTTTTCTTAGTTGACCAATAGACAATGCTTCGCCAAAATACAGCCTCACCGTTAATAATTGTCATTGGGTTGCTATGTTTAAATTTTTATATGCTTTATTTGCTTGCTTATTATTTAGCTTTAGCAGCTTACTTTATGCAACAGAACAAAGTATTCATGATAGTGAAACAATAAAAACAAGTCTTAATGAAGATGACAGTTACTGGGAATTAGATTTAGGTGTCTCAATTGAGTTTAGCAAACATTATATTCAAGGAATAAACAAACATAACAATGGCGATGCTAACGCGTTGTTGCTTTTGTCGGGTGGTTATTATTACAAAGATTTTTTCTTGGAAGTTAGTCCATTAATCGGTCGCCCTTTCACCATTGGCTATAGCTTACAACGCACTAAATATTTTGTTGTTAACCTTATTTCAGAATCCTTATTTGAAGGGTTTGATCAATCTAGTCAAAAACAAGGGGAACAATTAACCGGCATTAATGCGCGTAAAAGCTCTTTAGATGCAGGTATTGAAGTCTATTATAGCCATAAATATGGTGAAAGCCGCTTTCGAGCATTAAGAGATATTTCTAATACCCATAATGGCTATGTTATCGCGTTTGATTATGCCTATCCTCTTTTTAAAAAACGTTGGACCATTTGGCCTTCATACGGTCTCTCATGGCTCAGCGGTGATGTGACTGATTATTATTTTGGTGTTAATGCGAACGAAACTAGTATAACTCGTCCACAATACAAGCCAGATAGTGCTTTTACCCATAAGTTAAATTTATATCTTGCCTATCAATACAACACACACCTTTCTTTTATCGGTTATGGTGACTACATTCTTTTTAGTCATAATATTAACAATAGCCCTTTAGTTTCGCCTAATAAGGATAGTTTTCGCTTGGGTATGGGGGTTATGTGGTCTTTTTAGCTATGGATAGCAAAAAAAATAAAATGTTGCTGTTATGGTTGCTATTTATTTTTAGTTTCACCAATTGGGCTGCGGATAAAAAAATTGCGAGTATGGTTGCTAGCCCTAACAGTTGCACCGTAAAAGTCGATCAAGAGGTATGTGAAATGACTTTTCATATACTTTGGCAAACCCCAAAAAAAGGTGATTTTTGTTTACATAATAAAGAGGGCGTAAAACCCTTAAAATGTTGGTATAACGTTGATCACGGCACCATAAAACTAAAATTTTTTGCTCATATATTAGACGAGAATCCCCACTATATTTTACTTGATGCACAAGGCGATAGTTTAATTGCAAGTGTTGATGTGCCAATAATAGGTACGTTACAACAACGCCAACGTGCTCAACGTCGCCGCCGAGGTTTTTGGCGAATGTTTTAGAGCCGCGCGCTTATTATCCCAATTTAGGAATAAAATAATAAGGGGATAATTTTAATCATTTTGACAACTTTTTACTTATTAGCTTTTGTTTTTTACTTTTTATTAAAGCGCACAACAATTTCAGACACAAACACTAAAGAAATACATTCATAAAATCCTTAATCTAGCATTGAATTAACCAACATAAAGACATTAAGGATTTTCTTATGAAAAAATATTTATTAGCCACTAGTTTATTAGCTCTTGCATTAAGTCACAATGCATATAGCCGTGAATATCCACAAAACCCAGTATTACGTCCATTAACCTTAAGCTCAAATACTATTGAATTAACAGGGGCTTACACTTATGGAAAACAACATGATAAAGATATTGATGTTGCTTTTGCAGGCAATCTAAATTATGGCTTAACCGACTCACTCCAAATAGGTTTAGATGGTATAACTTATAGTATTTTAAAAGATCATCATTCAGGCTTTGAGTTAGCCGCTAAAGCGGGCATTACGGGTTATTTTGATGATGATTTAGGTGATAGTTTAGGTTTAGGCTCTAGTATTATTGCAAAACAAATTATTAATGATAATTTAGCTTTTACCTTTTCAGCAGGTTACACTCACTGGTCTATTGATAATTTACATAATAAATCCGAGTTTGATTACACGGTAGGAGCATTATTTAATATTGCTCCCGATGTTACTTTGGCAACCTCTTACACCTTTAGAGATTTAAAAGACTTTAAAGAAAGTACCGCAAACAAAGCAACCGTAGCACTAAATTATGCTTATTCATCTAATATTGACTTAGGTATAGGTTATCAATATTCAAACTTTAACGAGCAATATAATAATCAAGCATTGCAAGAAACACCTGAAAAGATGTTTGCTGCTTATGTATCTTACCGTTTTTAATAAAAAAGACGTTAATGTTTACCTACCTACTTAGTGCTTATACAGGCTAAGTAGGCCTACTTTAGGGATTTTTTTATGCCTCGATTTACACTGCTAGTAAAATTTAGCTTGTTGATTTTTATTATTACAACCTCAGGCTGTGCTTCTCATGCTAATAAAAACTTAGATAACAATTATTTTCATCAGCAAGAGAGTTTTAATATTGCCCGCATTAGCCTCCATAAAATTAATATATTAGGCATAATAGACAAAACGCAGTTATTAAGTGCAAAGGAAAAACAAAAATATACCGATCTTATTTTCAATCGTTTTGCTGACAGAGTCGACGCTGAAAATCTAGTCTCCACAGAAGACTTTGCCGAACAGATTGGTATCATAAATTATCAACGCTTAGTGCACGCTGCCAAACAAAATAACATTAGTCATATCAGCGAGATAATGAGCAATGTAAAAAAACCTAATCGTTATGTATTAATCAGTTATTTAACCAATAAAACCGATTATGGTAGTCAAGCTGCTTGGCAAGACTGTAGCGCTTATGGTTATGCGGTTGGTTTAACAATGAAAATTGTTGATAGCCAAACCAATACCTTAGTTTGGGATGGCCATATAGATAAG
>WGGB01000003.1 GCA_015491935.1 Alteromonadaceae bacterium | reverse complement strand
CTAAATACACTAAAACAAAGGCTGCACCGCCGTTACTTGCCGTTTGCGTTGGAAATCCCCATATATTACCTAAACCAACCGCAGACCCCGCTGCAGCCATAATAAAACCTAAACGCGAACTAAAACCGCCTCGTGAAACTCCCACCTAAACACCTCAACTTCTACTTTGTTTTTAATTATATTGATAACTAAATAAATATTGTTATCATTTTTATTATAAGTCTGACAATCTACTGAAAAAGACACAAAAAAAATAGCTTTATTGGTAATTTATTTACCATAAAAGCTATTTCTTGCTTTTCTCGCTGTAAAGCTGGGCTTACTTCAACTGGAAAGCACGCCTTAACTTGCTAAAACTAATCTTTAAAGTTATTAAACTGAAAAGACTGTTCTAACTCAGCTTCGCGTACTAATTTCATCACTGCTTGTAAATCATCACGTTTTTTACCCGTAATACGAATTTTATCGCCTTGAATTGCCGCTTGTACTTTTAATTTACTGTCTTTGATTATTTTTACTAATTTTTTAGCAACAGGCTGTTCAATACCTTCTTGAAAAGTCACTTGTTGGGTAAAAGTTTTACCTGTGTGATTACTATTGCCCAGTGTCATTGCTTTAGCGTCAATATTGCGTTTACTTAATTGGTTACGAATAATATCTAGCATTTGATTTACTTGAAAATCTAGCTCAGCTTTAACCGTGATCACTGGAGACTTCCATTCAAAGCTTGCTTCTACGCCTCTAAAATCGAAACGAGTACTTAATTCTCGGGTAGCATTTTCAGTCGCATTACGTACTTCGTCTAAATTAGTTTCTGAGACAATATCTAAAGATGGCATAAGTTTTAGCCCTTTTGAGTAAGATAAAATAATATTAGCGCAATATTAACAAAAGCTTTTATTTATCGCTAGTTAAGCTGTTGTGATAACATCTATTTTATTTGTTAAATAGTAGATTCAGGATAAATTAAATGTTGAATATTGTAATGATTGGCCAAGGCGCTATGGGGTTACTTTGGCATCGTCATTTACAGCCTTTAACAGCACAAATATCGAGTCTTTCGCTTTTACCGTCGAGAAAGTCGTCACAATCAATGCCGCAGCATTCATTGCAACATTCTTCACAACATTTGTCGCGGCAAGCGGCAACCTACGATACGCCAGTATATCAACAATATAGTTACACACATTTACAGGGATTAAGTGAGCAATGTTGTTATCAAGTGACGCAAGATCAGCAGCTTCATAAAGCTGATATGGTTTTATTGTGTGTAAAGTCTTATCAAGTAAAATCCGTGTTAAGCGATATTAGCGCTAAACTCAATAAAAATGCCATCATTATTCTTGCTCACAATGGTATGGGCACTTTAACTGATATTGAGCATGGGTTATTGCACCAACACACTATTTTAGCATTATTAACCACCCATGGTTGTGTACGTCCTATGCCAAAACATATTATTCACACAGGCTCTGGCAACAGTGATTTAGGGTTGTTGTCAGGTAGCATAACCAGCACTAGCATTGAAAATATTACTGCCCTTTTTCAACAAGCTTTACCCAACGTGCAGTGGCATAACAATATTGTTGAAAAACAATGGCGAAAGTTAGCGGTTAATTGCGTGATCAACCCTTTAACAGCACTTTATAATATTAAAAATGGCGAGATAAATTCGACAAAATTTACTGATATTAAAACAGCTTTAATTAATGAACTGGTGCAAGTTGCCAGCGCTGAACAATATCAGTTAAATCGCGAAGAACTCATCTTTTTAGTTAACCAAGTAGCTAGCGCTACTGCTAAAAATTGTTCGTCAATGCGCGCCGATATACTCGCAAAACGAAAAACCGAAATAGATTATATTAATGGTTACATTCATCGTTTAGGCATAAAGCATCATATTGCCACCCCACAAAACACGCAGTTATGGCAGCAATTAAAACAACATTAAGGACGATAAACTTTCACATTTTTATAACCATTATCAAGTAAATACAGTGCTTGTAATTTACTCATCACACCGCGGTCACAATATAACAAATAGTCTTTATCTTGCGGTAAGTCACCAAACTGGGTAGCTAATTTATAAAAAGGTAAATGCTTAACTTCAACGTTTTCATTGGCAACTGTTAGCACAAGTGGTTTTTCATCTTCTTCTTCTGGGCTTCTAATATCAATAACTACGGTATTTTCAGGAATTTGTTCAACCATATCGACAGAGTTGACTTCATCATCGGTTTCTTTGCCAATATCGCGAATATCAAAAATACGGGTTTCTTCAACGACTTTGTCTAAAATTGAAAAATCAAAGTTGTCTTCTTCTGCTTCAATTTTTGATAATACTGCTTTAACCGTGGGTTTATTAGAAATAACACCACAGTATTCAGGAATGGTTTTGGCAAAATCTTCGGTGCCAATGTGGCGGGCAATATCAATAATATCTTGTTTATCATAAGCGACTAACGGACGTAAAATAAGCGTTTTGGTTACTCTGTCAATTACATTTAAGTTAGTCAATGTTTGACTAGACACTTGCCCTAATGCTTCACCCGTTACTAAGGATTGAATACCAAATTTTTCAGCAATATTGGCAGCGGCACGCATCATCATACGTTTTAAAATAACGCCCATTTGGCCGTTTTCAACATTTTCTAAAATCTCGACAACCACTGGCTCAAAATCTACCGCGAAAAACTTAATACGATGTGACGCACCATATTTATTCCATAAATAATAGCTGACTTGTTTTACACCCACTTCGTGTGCAGAACCGCCTAAATTGAAAAAGCAAAAATGAGTACGTGAACCTTTGCGGATCATTTGATAACTCGCCACTCCTGAGTCAAAACCACCCGACATTAGTGATAAAACATCTTCTTGCGTAGCGATAGGAAAACCGCCTAGCCCTTTGTGCAGTTCGGTAACAATATATAACTGATCGTGTTTTATTTCTAAACGGATAGTGACATCAGGTTTTTTCAGTTTCACGCGAGCGCTTTCAACACTTTGATTTAAACCACCACCAACATATTGCTCAACTTTAAGTGAATTAAAGTCGTGATCACCATTGCGTTTAACGCGTACACAAAAGGTTTTATTTTCAATTGTTTTAGCGTGTACTACTAAGGTTTTCTCAAAAATATCATGTAAATCGGTAAAGGGCATTTGTTGCACTTCAATAAATTGCGCAACGCCAGGAATACATTTAAGAGTTTCAATTAACACTAAGCGATTTTCAGCATCATCATTTTTACAGTTAACCTCTAAATGATCCCAATGTCCGCGCGTAGTAACTTGTTCGTCAACGCGACGCAATACATTTTTAACGTTAGATTCTAAAATTTTAGTAAAACGTTTACGCACAGGGCGGGATTTTATGGCAATTTCAGCCTGTAATTTGACGATAAATTTCATCGTGAAGGTACTCAATATTAGCGGTAAAAAGTTAGTGGCGCGCATTATACACTAACTCAATTCTAGAACCTAGAAAGTAAAAACTAGAATTCTAAATCCTTAATAACGAGTGTTGGTTTTGACGGGTTTGATTTATGTAGGTCAGCGATGTTTGCCTTAATATTTCTCGGGCTTCGTTGCGCTCAGGCCGACCTACATTTACCAATAATTTAAGTACTAGATCCTTAATTATTATTTTATAACAGAGACTGGTTCAGACTCTTTCGCTTTACCTTGATTAATGGCTATTTCAACACGACGATTTCGACGACGATTAAGCGCATTGGTATTAGGCACCAACGGACGCGTGTCTGCATGACCAACTACCCATAACCGAGTGGGATCAAATCCTGGAACTTTAATTAAAACTTGGGCAATAGCAACAGCACGATCGGCTGATAATTGCCAGTTAGAGCTATACAATTCTGTATGAATTTCACGATTATCGGTATTGCCCGAAACGATAATTTCACCAGGGATAGTAGTTAATAACTCACCTATTTTTTTCACAATAGGTTTAAATTTAGGTTGTAAAAATGCAGAGCCTGATGGAAAAGAACCATTTTCACGAATACGTATAATAATTTGCTGTCCTAATGATTCTAATTCTACCGCTCCATCTTGAATTTGTTTTTCAAGCTGTTGCGCTATTTTTTTCACTAGCTCGTTATTTTGTTCTTGTTGTGCTTGTTCTACCGCCTCTTGAGCTTGCTCTAACGACTGAGATTGACTGTCATCGGTACTTTGTGATTGTCCGCCGCGCTCATCGCCGCGCTGCTCTTGCCTACCACCCGCATCAGCTTCATCACCAGCTTGAAAGTCGAGCATTTGCTGAGTCATTTCAGTAGTTTGTTGTTGAATAAGCTCTATGGGAGTTGGCTCAGGTTTACCCGGACGAAATTCTTGCGCAATAATACTGGTACCTTTAGGAATATCTTTTACTTCTATTTTATTTTGTACCCCAAAAGCAAACTTCATAGAACCCGCTATTTGCTTAAACTTTAAAACATCCATTTCAGAAAAAGATAATAACAATACAAAAAAGCACATTAATAACGACATTAAATCGGCAAACGTTCCCATCCACGCAGGTAGTCCTGGTGGTGGGCATTTACATTCTGGTGCGGCCATAAGTTACTCGCTATTCATCGTCAGTAGTATTAACTGCGCGTTTACCTTCAGCTAAATAATTTTTTAATAAACCTTCGATAACACGTGGGTTTTGCCCATCTTGAATGCCCAATACCGCATCTAAAATAAGCTCTTGATTCATTTTTTCTTCCGCCAATCTTAACTTTAATTTAGACGCAATAGGAATAGCTATTACATTCGCCAAAAAAGCCCCATAAAGTGTTGTTAATAACGCAACCGCCATTGCAGGACCAATGGATTTTGGATCATCCATATTCGATAACATCGCCACTAAACCAATTAATGTACCTATCATACCCATTGCGGGTGCAACATCAGCTAACGCCATCATCATGTCTGAACCCGTTTCATGGCGCTCAGTTGTTAGGGCAATATCTTTTTCTAATGTACTACGCACTACATCAGCATCATGACCATCTACCAGCATATCAACACCTTTTTGCATAAAGGCATTAGTTATCTCCGCTTCTTCTAAGGCTAAAAACCCCCCTTTTCGTGCTGCATCGGCCATTTCTACTGCTTTTTCGATTAACTCTTCGGGTTTTTCAAGCTTAAACATAAAAGCTTTACCCATAACCTTACCTATGCCGAAAAATTGCCCCATATTGTAGTTAGATAAAACAATAAAAATAGAACCACCAAATACAATCAATACTGATTGGGTATCGATAAACATACCGATATCACCCGCTAATAACATAGCCATGACCAGTAAACCAACTGCACCTAATACGCCAACAACCGTTGCTAAATCCACAAAAGCCTCCACTTAACTTTTTGTTGATAAAAATTAATGTATAAAATGTTTTTTATCAGGAATTTAAAATAACATTTTTACTAAAAAATGCTAACAAAAAAAGAATATGCTTCGATAATAACCTATCAATCAATATGATGCGACTAATACCAATATCACCTTATTATTCATCGGCAATTTCAGTATAGACTTAAATTAATTCTCTCGAAACTTCAAAAGAATAAATAATTGAATATTGATCAAGTATATTATTGACCACTAAGCTTTGCTGAGGTACCTTTGCCGCAAGAATAATTATCGGTTAATCTTTTATGCCAGCTAAAGCTACAACAAGTAAAAAAGCATCCCCTTCTTTTGAACAGTCACTCGCTGAATTAGAAAATATAGTGCAAAACTTGGAGCAAGGTGAATTAAGTTTAGAAGAATCAATGCTTCTTTTTGAACGTGGTTTATCGTTAAGTAAATTAAGCCAAGAAAAATTACAAAAAGCAGAGCAAAAAGTAAAAATACTCTTAGCGCAACAACAACCTAAACTCACCGACTTTGATCTTAATGAACAATCGTTATCGGAGTGATATTGTTTTGCATAATTTAGTTGAATATCAACAACGTATTAATGACTTTTTAGCTGAGCAATTAAATAAGCTTGCCAACAAAAATACGATTAATGACGAAAAATTATTAGCCGCAATGAAATATGGGCTATTAATTGGTGGTAAACGTATGCGTCCTTATTTAGTTTACATCACGGGTGAAACCTTAGGTGTGGCTCATAATACGCTAGATGCCATTGCCGGTGCCTTAGAATGTATTCATGCCTATTCATTACTGCATGATGATTTACCCGCAATGGACGATGATAATTTACGTCGTGGTAAACCAACCTGCCATATAGAATTTGATGAGGCTACCGCAATTTTGGCTGGTGATAGTTTACAAACATTAGCCTTTGATATTTTAGCCAATCAAGCAATGGATAATGTTAGCGCAAAAACCCGCCTTAAACTTATTCAGCAACTTAGCCATGCCAGCGGTTATCAAGGTATGTGCGGAGGCCAAGCCCTAGACTTATCAGCAACAAATAAGAATATTTCATTGCAGCAACTAGAGGCTTTACACCAGTTAAAAACAGGTGCATTACTTAAAGCCTGTGTATTGATGACAGCGCAATGCGGGGCAAAGATAACCACGCAAGATATTGAAAATTTCACTCTCTATGCGCAAAATATTGGTTTAGCATATCAAGTAAGAGATGACATAATAGATATTACATCAAGCGAGCAAGAGCTAGGAAAACCAACAGGTTCAGACCTTGCCGCGAATAAAAGCACCTATCCTGCCCTATTGGGTTTACAAGGTGCGCAACAAAAAGCTGACCAGTTATATCAACAAGCACTACAAGCTTTAGCCAATTTGCCTTACAATACACAAAAATTAGCTGATTTTGCCACTTTCATTATTAATAGAAAGAGTTAAGCAAAATAATAAATATCATCTTATTTATGATTTATCTTGCTTAATGTAACAATATAACGCAAAAATTAAACAGCTTTAATTACTTAACATAGAAAATAAACCGAAAATTATATGACCATTAACCTTGCTGACTACCCATTATTATCTCAAATTGATCTTCCTGAAAATTTACGCGAATTACAACAAAGTCAATTATCCCAAGTCAGTAATGAATTGCGTAGTTATTTACTTAATTCAGTCAGTAAAAGTAGCGGCCATTTTGCCTCAGGCTTAGGTACTATTGAACTCACCGTAGCACTTCATTATGTTTATCAAACCCCTTTTGACAAACTCATTTGGGATGTAGGTCATCAAGCTTATCCTCATAAAATTTTGACTGGTCGTCGTGACAAAATGCAAACCATTCGCAAAAAAAATGGTTTACATCCTTTCCCTTGGCGTGAAGAAAGTGCATACGATACATTAAGTGTTGGTCATTCAAGCACTTCGATTTCAGCCGCGCTTGGCTTAGCCGTTGCCGCCGAAAAAGAAGCAAAAAATCGTAAAGTCGTTGCGGTAATTGGCGATGGAGCCATGACTGCAGGTATGGCATTTGAAGCATTAAATCATGCTGGTGATATTGGTAAAGATATGCTGGTTATTTTAAATGATAACGAAATGTCTATATCAGAAAATGTTGGCGCACTAAACAACCACTTAGCTAAATTATTATCAGGCAGTCTATATACAGGGCTTCGAGAAGGAAGTAAGCGCATACTCAAAGGTATTCCTCCTATTCGAGAATTAGCCAGCAAAGCTGAAGAACACTTAAAAGGTATGGTGGTTCCAAGTACCTTTTTTGAAGAATTAGGTTTTAATTATATTGGTCCTATTGATGGCCATGATGTGAATGGATTGGTAGACACTATTCGTAATATGCGTAATTTAAAAGGGCCGCAATTACTGCATATAGCGACTAAAAAAGGTAAAGGTTATCAAGCTGCTGAAAATGATCCGATAAAATATCACGCCGTACCTAAGTTTGACCCATCACAAACTAATTTGCCTAAATCGGCTCCTAGTTTACCTACTTATTCTCAGATATTTGGTGACTGGCTATGCAAAACCGCAACCATAGATAAAAAACTTATGGCAATTACGCCAGCCATGCGTGAAGGTTCTGGTATGGTGGAATTTAGTCAACGTTTTCCACAACAATACTTTGATGTGGCTATTGCTGAACAACACGCAGTAACATTTGCTGCTGGTTTAGCTATCGGTGGATTTAAACCCGTAGTTGCCATTTATTCAAGCTTTTTACAGCGCGGTTATGATCAACTTATTCATGATGTTGCTATTCAAAATTTACCCGTTTTATTCGCCATTGACCGCGCAGGCGTTGTTGGCGCAGATGGTTCGACCCATCAAGGCACCTTTGATTTAAGTTTTTTACGTTGTATTCCTAACATGGTGATTATGGCACCGAGTGATGAACGTGAATGCCAACTAATGCTTAGTACAGGATTAACGTTAAAACAACCTGCAGCAGTACGTTACCCTCGCGGTAATGGCACAGGTGCAGAATTACCTGAAATTTCAACTAATAATATTGAAACGCTAGAACTAGGTAAAGGTGTCATAAAACAGCAAGGTGAAAAAATTGCCTTATTATCTTTTGGTACTTTATTAGCCGAAGCTGAAAAAGTGGCAACAGCACTAAATGCGACGCTAGTTGATATGCGTTTTGTAAAACCACTTGATAAACTGTTAATTAATGAATTAGCTAGCACCCACACTAGCTTAATAACTATTGAAGATAATGTTATTGCGGGTGGCGCTGGTTCGGCTGTTAATGAATATTTAATTAGCGAGAAATTATTATCTCAAAACTTACAAATTCTCAATATTGGCTTGCCTGATGTTTTTATTAAACATGGCACCCAACAAGAAATGCATCACGAGTTAGGCTTAGATAGTGAAGGTATAATGAAAAAGATCGATACCTTTTTAAATCACTAATTAAATTTTTTATTGGTTTCATAACAAAAAATAATCCTATCAAGGGTGCATTAAGTGCTGCTGCTAAACCCACAGCAGCAACTAAAAAATGAACCGTCTATACCTATGATGAAGATGAAAAACATAAGTTTGATGTGTCAATGAAGACTAAATTTTTCATAAAAGCTTATTCATAAAAAACCCCAATAAATTATAATTTAAGTTATAAATTTATTGGGTTTTCAAAGATGACCAACTTGGTATTATCTTTTAATAAATAGAGCCTAGTATAACGTTTAACAACAATAGCTTAACCATTATAGCGAACATTTAAATAATCAAACACCGCGCGAATACCAAACGCTTCGCCGCCAATAGGACGTCCTGATAGTTTGCGGGTATTCCATGCCATTACGTCAAAATGTAGCCAATCGGTATCTTTATTAACAAACGCTTGCAGATATAAAGCCGCACAAATAGCGCCGCCTTGTGGAATAGTCGAGCAGTTCGTCATATCAGCAATGTCCGATTTAAATAAATCATTGTAAGGCTGATAAAGTGGCATACGCCACACAGGATCATCAACACGCTCACCTGCAACAGTTAAATCATTAGCTATTTGTGTATTAGTAGAGAAAAAGCCGGGTAATTCGGTACCTAAAGCAATACGCATTGCGCCCGTTAGCGTCGAAAAGTCAATTAACAACTCAGGCGAATCATTTTCAGCCTCGCATAACGCATCACCTAATACTAAGCGCCCTTCTGCATCAGTGTTATCTATTTCAACCGTTAACCCTTTACGCGTGGTAATAACATCACCAGGGCGAAAGGCATTATTTGAGACGGCATTTTCAACCGCTGGAATTAACACGCGTAAGTTAATCGGCAAATTATTTGCCATAATAAGTTTTGCTAAGCCTAAAACGTGTGCCGCTCCGCCCATGTCTTTTTTCATAAAACGCATACCAACGGCAGGTTTAAGATCTAAACCACCACTGTCAAAACATACACCTTTACCCACTAACGTCACTTTAGGCGCATTTTTATCGCCCCAACGTAAATCTAATAATCGTGGTTGATGACAACTAGCACGGCCGACGGCATGAATGGTTGGGTAGTTTTGGGTTAATAAGTCATCACCAACAATTTCACTAAAGTCTGCTTGATAATCAGCCGCTAAGGTTTGCATTGCTGCTGATAAATGTTCAGGCATCATATCGGCTGGTGGTGTATTAATTAAATCACGTACTAAAGCCGTTGCTTGCGCTTTTTTTAACGCATCACTAACGATATTGTCGTCATTAATGGCTAATACAGGAAAGGTTTGCGGATCTTTTTTATAACGATTAAAACGATAGCTACCAACCAGCCAAGCAAAAGTGATACTAGCAAGGTTTTCATCATCGCTATGTAATAAATATTGCCCTTGTGGTAATTGATTAATTAATTCACCACAACTAAACATATTAGACGGCTCATCAACAACATAAAGCGCGGTGTCAAGTTCGCCATTATCATTTGGGATCAACGATAGACCTTGACCAGAAGGATTACTTTGCTTAAGCCAATTTTGCGTAAAACTTGTTTGTTCGCCCAACCAATCATTCAGTTGTGCGGTGGCTAGTACGGTAAGATTGATGCCTTGATTTGCAGAAATTAATAAATTGTTCATGTTTTGCCTTTATTGTTATAAACGCTATCAATAAGCAACTATTTTAACAAAATATCAAACGCTTTGCTGTAAAATGTCTAATACGAAAAAATGCGCATTGTGAACGTGAGCTAACATAATTTTACAAACATAAAGTGATGACGAAACGCCGTATATTGTACTCGTTGTTGTTTTCTCTTTTCGTTTATTTACGATAAATTATTTATCACATTGATATTGTGGCTTTTTCAACAATGAAAAAGCAAAGACAACGCCATACAAAGCGGTAAAAAATATGCTTGGCGTTATGGTTAACATAATATTAGGGGTGTTATTTAGATAGTTAATGCCATAAACCACCGCAGATTGCATGATTAACGGTGGTATGATCGCGAGAAAGGGATGCTTATGGCACTTCATTTTTTCAATAACGTAAGTTAACAACGAGCTAAAAGTTAACGTCATAAACGCGCTATAACTGCCCTGCACTAACGCACCGCGAAGTAGTAAAAACGGATCATCAAGCGCATTATGATTAGCAAACCACGACCATGAGCAATAAAACACAAAGCTTACTAGTACAGCTAAAAATGTTTGTAACTTAGATGATATTGAATTTAGCAAATACTAATCCTCTATAATCTGTCTTTTTATATTTCAATTCTAGAGGATATGGCTTTTTATATAAAACTTTCAAATAAAAGGAACAGCCAAATATAATCGATACTATAAGAGGCTGTAACAGCGTCTAAAAATGATTAATGGCAGCTATTTTCAATAAGTGCCTGCTGCTTTTCAATTTCTTTTGAATTCTTATTTGATTGTGCTACCGCTAAATCTATTTTAGCCGCTTCACATTTATCTGATAACTCTTTAGTTAGCAAATAGCTTTGATCTTTTTGGTACTGTACGGCTCCTTCAGCGCCGCTGTATTGATCACGATTTTCAGGAGCGCGATCTTTTTGATAATGCTCAGAACTACAACCACTTAACAAGCTCAGAACTGACAATGTAACAATGGAGATTAAACTTAAGTGTTTTAACAAAATTATTCCTTTGGGTTTACTAAAAATTGTATTTTATCATCATTTAAATAGTCAGTCTAAAGCTGACCATTTAACACATATTTTACAATAGCTTGCTGACGATTAGAACCATTAGTTTTATTTATACAGGTAGCTAAATGAAAATCAACTGTACGTTGGCTCATTTATCGATTGTGAAGCTTAAGTTATGAAAAAATCACAGCTATTTTACAATGGAAACTTGTACAATATCGCCAGTAGCTCTTGTTCTTTGTGAATATATTAACGAACTTCCATCAGAATTAATTGAAAAATCAGCGCGTACCTTATTATAGTCAAATCTTTTAGTTTCAAGAATTGGCTGATTCACATCGGATAAATTCAATTGATGAAAACTAACGTTAACCAAGTCGTGTGAACTCCAATATATAAATGGCTCTGCAACATACCAACAGGTATCAGGTTCATCAGACAATTTGTAATTAAGTTTTATCCTTTGTTTAGTTTTATTATTAAAAAAATACATTTCACCTTTATCATCCGCAATGATGAAATCATTAAAATAAGGCCGAATATAACGGAAATGTTTTAATAATAATGAATAGGTCTTCTCTTTTATATCATAGCGTTTTATTTTCCAACCTTGGTAACCTCGCAGCGAAAACAAAACACTTTCGCCATTGCGTGAAAAAGTGGCATCACCAACAAAATCATCACCTGAGGTTAAATACTCTAAACGATTAGTTGGAATATCAAATACGGCAAGCTGGTTATTAATATTAACTAATACTTCATTTCCTTTAGCTGCAATTATATTAATCGAATATTTAGTAGTTATAAGTGGAATGACGGTATTATCTATAGCATTTAATTTAGCTAAAATAGTATTATTATCTTTAGAAACTACCACTAATTTATAAACTTTATTTGTAAAATAATTTAAATCATAAATATTATTATTTATATTAAAAACCTGCTTAGTTGCCCAATCTTTAAATGGCAATTTTTTTTCTAAAAACAATTTGGGGATTGCTTGGCTTTGTATCGCTAAAAATTGCGTTTTATTGATGATAGAAAAATTTTCCAAATAAGGATTTTTATCCGCAATGAGTGTTTTACGATTCTTTTTAATATTAAATTCAATAATCTTATTATCATCAATAAATAAAACACGTTCATTATCTAGCCATTTCACATCATAAATCCCAACATCCTGCTGATATGAAAACTCAACATTGTTAGTTTTCATATTAATGATCCTAAAGCGATTCTCATTGCTAAAATTCTCTCTTTGTAACACTAACATATACTCACCGTTTGGTGATATTTCACCCGAAACATCTAACGTGTTTGCTTGGCTGCTTGAAGTAAATTTAAGTGTTTTTTGTGTTCTAAAATTATATTGATAAATAAATCCAGGGGATTCTGGTGACTTTAGGCCTGAAAAATAAATTATATTTTTATCATTTGAAATAAAAACATCAGCAATAAGATAAAAATCATCTACTAGAGTTAATGTTTCATAATTTTTATTTGTTATATCTATTTGTTTAATGCTTGAATTCCCTTCTTTTAAATCAGCATATAACAGAAAATTCTTATCAGAAGAAAAGACCAAACCAACGGGTAGATGAGTTTTTTTCGTTATCGGTTCAAATCCTAACTTATTAGATTTTTTCAAATAAATTTGATTACCCGTATACTCATCAATCTCACCAGAAAAAGCCATATATTGTTTGTCAGCAGACTGCGCTATAGCTAATTTATTTCCTGGTAATGATTTTATTTTTTCAATAAGCAATTTTTCAGATTTAACCGTAACGCGCTGATAATAATTTACAGCGGCTATAAATATCATTATTGACGATAATATAATTGCAAAGGCTTTTCTATTTTTAATGAATAAATTTAATTTTGATTGATTTTGATTAATTGCTTGCGGTGCGTTGTTAGAGTTATCGATTATAGAATTCTTGGGGAGTTCTTTACGATCACTTTGCTTAGTTTGTAACTCACAGATTAATTTATAACCTTTTTTAGGTAACGACTTTATATAATTAGGATTTTTGTGATCATCATTAAACAGCACTCTTAACTTACTGATGATGCGCCGCACAGCAGCATCAGAAACAATACGCCCTTGCCATAAATTTTCATGTAATTCTGCCATTGAAATATAACGGTCGTTGTTTTCAATAAAATACAGCAGCACGGCCAGCACTTTTGGCTCTATGGCCTTACTTTGCTGCTCTACAATTAATAGCATTTCTTCTACATCTAAATAGAAGCTCCCTAATTTAATCACTTCAAGTTTTCCCGTGCAATCAATAAAGTCAGACAACTTATTATGTTTTTGCCTACATAAAATTAACATTTCAATAGTAACTGATATAAGCTATTGTTACCAATAAATACCTGATATTTATAGTAGTTATATTTTAGTTACGCAAAAGTCACCGCGAAATTATTGCGCTATTTTACATTTACCTTAAATTTGAAATTGAGCGTGACGGTTAAGCTAATAGATGCGCCTCTACAAATAACAAACACAAAGAAGGGAATATGAGCACAAAAACAAAAAAAACAATAAAAGCCAGAACAAAATCTACACTGATATATCAAAGCTTACTTGGTGCGTCACTACTCATGCTTATTTCTGGTTGGCGCTTAGGTTACAGTGATGACGCGGAGGCGGTTGCACGCGAGAGCGTTACCATTAGCAAAGTAGAAACTGGCGAGTTCTCGTTAAAAGTAGAAGGTTATGGTTCATTGCAATCCATTAATAAACGCTTACTTACCGCGACTAGCAATGCCATTGTTGATGAGATAAAACTAAAAGCAGGTGCTGTGGTTACTGCCGACACCGTCATTTTAACGCTAAAAAATCCACAACTTACCGCAAAATTACGCCAAACCTTAGCAAAGTTAAAAAATGCTAAAACTAATAAACGGCAAATTAGTTTGCAGCAACAACGCGAAATGCTCAATAACGAATCAACTGTATATGAGCTTGAATCAGAAACAGAAATTGCCATGTTGCAAGTTGATGCCGAGCGTACTTTAGCAAAATCGGGCATAGTTTCAGGTATTAGTGCGAAAAAGAATGAGTTAAAAGCCAAGCAATTACAAAAACGGGTATTGCTAGAAAAATCAAAATTGGCAAAACTTACCGCCATGCAACAAGAGGCTTTAGCCATTCAAGATGATTTAATTGCGCAAGCACAAGAAGAATTTGATGTTACTAAAAAAATGGTTGAACAGCTTTCAGTTAAAGCGGGCATTAACGGCGTTATTCAACGTTTGTCATTAAATTTAGGCCAAAGTGTTAGCGCAGGTACTGAGCTCGCATTAGTGGGGAGTTTATCGCCATTGGTAGCTGAAATTAAAGTACCGCAATTACAAGCCCATTTAGTTACCGCTAACATGAAAGCGCAAATCAGCACGGTCAACGGACAAATAACGGGACAAGTCGTGCGCGTAGATCCTGTGGTGGTTGATGGTGCAGTACAAGTTGATATTGAGTTAACGCAAAGCGCTGATCAGTTAGCAGGCGTAAAGCCAATGCAGTTAGTTGATGCCACCATTTTTGCACAAGTACAAAAAAATGTGAATTATATCAAAACACCAACGGGTGTGAATGAAGACAGCACGGTAAAACTCTTTAAACTCACTGAAGATAACCGCGCCATGCAAGTAGAGGTTAAATTTGGTAAGGCCTCTGGGCAAATTATTCAAGTGTTATCAGGCTTAAAAGCAGGCGATAAAGTGATCACCTCAAAGATGGAATTACCTGACGAAACTACCAAAGTGAAATTGAGTAGTTAACTATTTTACTCACATAAAGACACTCACATAAATACAAGAGCTGTTGTGCCTCGCTGCGCTCGTGACAACCGACAAAATAGTGATTAATACGCTAGGGCGGAGTACTACAACACGTAACAGCCAAAGTTAATTAAGGGAAATAAAATGAACACCGAAATACTAAAAATAAAAAACTTAACCAAGTCATTCAATTCAGGCGATCAAAACACGCAAGTATTAAAAAGCATTAGCCTTTCAGTGTTCGATGGTGAATTTGTTGCCATTTCTGGGCCTTCTGGCTGTGGTAAATCAACACTATTAAATATTCTCGGTTTACTCGATACATCCGACAATGGTGATTATTTTATCGATGGATTACAAGTGGCTAATATGGACAGCGCTCAACGCGCACAAATTCGCGGTAATCGAATTGGCTTTGTTTTCCAGTCATTTAACTTAATTGATGAATACACTGTACTCGAAAATATAGCCCTGCCATTAAAATACCGTGGTGACAGTTTAGAACAACGCAACGCACGCGCGCTCGATTGTTTAGACAAAGTAGGATTAAGCGACAAGGCACAATTATTTCCTAATCAGTTATCAGGTGGTCAGCAGCAACGTATTTCTATCGCCCGAGCGCTAGCGGGGGATTCTGGCATTATGCTGGTAGATGAACCTACAGGTAACTTAGATTCAAAAAACGGTGATGCGGTGATGGCGCTATTGCAAGATCTTAATCAACAAGGCACCACCATAGTATTAGTAACGCATGATCCCCGCTATGCTGATATGGCCAATCGCACTATTCATCTGCGTGATGGCGAGATTATTGATGAAGAGATTATTGATGAAGAGATTTGTGACGAGACTGAAAGTAATAACCAAGCTGAGGTGGCGTAAATGTTATTGCAATCAATGTTACGTAATTTTAAACGGGCGAAACAATATTATTTAACCACTATTTTTACCTTAGCGATCACGTTAGCTATGGTGCTGAGTGTATTTAGTCTAGTTAATTTAGTGTTTTTTGCGCCGCTGCCTTATCAACATAGCGATAATTTATATCAGTTAGAAGGAAAACTCGTTGGTAATGGTTTTGATTCTGTCGCCACTAATCCGCAATTAATTGATTATATTAATAAAAATAATTCACTATTTAGTGATTTCGCTATTTATCATAAATGGCAAAGTTATAAACTTTATGATCAAAAAGATCGTCCAGAATTACGTGTTCTTTTGGCTTCTCACAACCTGTTTGATTTACTGGGTGTAAAAGCGGAATTAGGACGTTTATTTTCTGATAAAGAAAAAAGGGGAAATAAACAACCTTCAGTCATTTTAGGTTATCGTACTTGGCAAAATATCTATCATGCAGATAAAAATATAATAGGTAAGAAAATTCAGCTTAACCAACGTCGTTTTACCGTGATTGGTGTTGCGCCAGATAACCTAGTACTACCTCATTATGAAAATATTAATGACGCCTTGTGGATCCCACTCGACATGGATGAAACCTTTAAAGTAAAAAACTCACCAAACTTTATGAGCTCTTATAAAGCGGTAGTAAGGCTAAAACCGGGCATTCAAGTAGAAAATATTACCGAATCACTCGACAAAATAATGTTAAAAGGTGCTGAACTTCTTATCCCTAGAGTGCTTAAAAGCTATGCGGTTGCCACTAAAGTAACGCCATTTCGTGATGCTATTCAAGGCGACAGTGGCAGCATAGTGATCATGTTAATGGTTGGTGTTGTGCTATTGCTCGTTATTGCTTTAATTAACCTTTCAAGTATGCAATTAGCTCGCGCGGTCAGTAAAATAAAAACCGTGGCTATTAGCTTTGCTTTTGGTGCCAGTAATAAACAATTATTAAAAGAATCTTTTCAACACAATATTGTTGTCATTGGTTTTGCAGTATTGCTAGCGTTATTACTCGCCACTTTAAGTTTTTCATTAATCGCCACATTAGCAGACGGTGCCATTCAACGCTTGGATACTTTATCGCTTAGTGTTAACACGCTGGTATTTGCACTATTTTTGGCTGCTACAATCGCGCTACTTTATTCATTAATCGAGCTAAAAGTCGTTAAAGAGAAAAACTTAATTACCAGCTTACAAAGTAGTGGTAAAGGCGTGGGTAAACAAATGAGTTCAGGTGCTAGTCATTTATTGATTGGTTTACAGGTAACGTTCTCGTTTATTATTTTAATTGCCGCAAGTCATGTGGTTTGGCAAACTCTCGCTGAAGCGCTGCGCGACAATGGTTTAAATAGCGAAAATAAGTGGACGCTTACCATTAATTACGCCAACATAAAAAAAAGTCAAGAACGAGAAAATATTAACCGCAGTTTGAATAAACAACTTCAACAATTATCTAGCATTGACCATGTTGAACAAGCTTCAGATCAAAGAATACCCAGCAGTTTAAATACTGACGTAGTGAACGATGGCAATAATAATTATTTAGCAAATAGTCGCAATACGCGTATTAGTTCAGGTTATTTGTCGTCATTAGGATTAACGCTTATTGGCAAAAATTTTGCTGCTGGCGACAGTGAACTAAAAAATTACCCTATTATTATTAATCAACGCTTAGCCGATGTTATTGGTGATGAACCTCAACAGGTATTAGGAAAAAAAATAACCACGCGTGATAAAACGGTACATACTGTTATCGGCATTGTTAGTAATACCTATTATGCTGGCGCAGAGTGGTTAGAAGTCAATGAAATTTATAATCCTAAAACGTTTTCTGGTTGGCGTCGAAATACCTTTTTATTAAGCGCTAGCGATAATAGTCAATTAGAGCAACAAGTACGCGATTTGATCAGCAAAATAGATACTCGCCTTGATATTGCGCAATTAACGAGTTTAACACAACAGTTTGATGAAAAACGTCAGCGCCACTTAACCGCGGCATGGTTAGCTATTGTGCTGGCGAGTGTTTCATTAGTGATGGTGATCATTGGGGTTAATGGTATTGTTAATTACATGGTGCAAGTGCGTCGTTACGACTTAGGGGTAAAACTTGCCATGGGGGCCAACAACCGTCGTTTGCTCAAAGACAGCCTAGGCGAGTTAATGCAGCCTATTGCGATGAGTTTACTCTTTGCTTTTTCGCTATGCTTTTTCGGCTTAGGTTATAGTCGTAGCCAACCTGATTTTACCATAGAGGCGAATTGGCTCATTGTAAGTAGTATCGTCATTGGCTTTGCGTTAATTGCCTTGCTGGCGAGTTATTTCCCGGTTAAACGAATATTAAGTGGCGATCCAATTAAAGCCTTACGTAATGAATAGCAGAATGAATAGTTATTTATAACAGCTAAAAATTAACCAAAGCGAGATTTATTCTCGCTTTGGTTTTTTATAAATAAGATAGCGCTCAAAATAACTGAAACAAGTTCAGCATAACGAAAAGAAAAGACTAGAAACTAGCTCCTAGAGCCAAGATACTGAAACAAGTTCAGCATGACGAAAAGACTAGAAACTAGCTCCTAGAGCCAAGATACTGAAACAAGTTCAGCATGACGAGGAATACAATCGGTAAGAAGACAAACAAAGTCATCCTGACGAAGGTCAGGATCTAATCAATGTTACTATGAAGAACTTGAAGTGAACAATTGCTGCATTTTTGGAACAACCAAAAACAATAGACTACCCGCCATAAAACCCAATAAACCATTTAACAAAATGGGCATGAACACCTCGACGAAGTTTGCTAACCAAGTGATACTTACCACAGAGTCAGTCACCCAAAGGCTAGCTTCATTAAAATATTCACCAATAATATGGATACTGTGCGCTAAAATACCACCACCGACTAGGAACATCGCGATAGTGCCAACCACAGTTAACAGCTTCATTAAATAAGGCGCGCTATTAACTAATAGCAAGCCGATTTTTTTAATTAGCTTATTTTGTTTGCTTTGGCCTTGTTGAAATAACCATAAACCTGCGTCATCAAGTTTTACTATTAAGGCAACAATGCCGTAAACACCTATGGTTGCAAGAAAAGCGATTAGGGTTAACACAGCAAATTGATTAACTAATGGCGCTGTAGCAACGGTGCCTAGCGTAATAACAATAATCTCAATAGAAAGGACAAAGTCAGTACGAATAGCGCCTTTTATTTTATTTTTTTCAAAAGCAACTAACTCATTAGCAGACAAAGTTGCTTGTGGTGATTGCTCTTTCTGTTTATTGGCATGATGACTAGCAAAGACTTTTTCAGCCCCTTCAAAGCATAAATACAGGCCGCCACACATTAAAATAGGCAAAATAACCCATGGTAAAAAAGCGCTAAATAATAAAGCAATAGGTACAATAATCGCTTTATTTACTAATGAACCTTTAGCCACCGCCCACACTACAGGCAATTCTCTATCGGCTTTTACACCACTAGCTTGTTCAGCATTTACTGCTAAATCATCTCCTAACACGCCAGCCGTTTTAGAGGCTGCTGTTTTGGTCATTAGTGCGATATCATCGAGCAATGCAGTAATGTCATCTAATAAAGCTAATAAGCTTGCACCTGCCATGAAAACACCTTGTTTTATAGTTGTTCATGCAATTGAATAATATTGAACTTTAGGTCGATACATATCACAGCAAAGCAATTGCTCGTCGAGCCTCGCTGCGCTCGGATCGACCTACAAGAGCTACTCCGCTAAATATTCAACCACTTCTAAACCAAAACCAGACAGCGAGTGATATTTAGTTTGCGAGCTTAATAAACGCATTTTACCCACACCTAAATTAGCCAATATTTGCGAACCTACGCCGACATTACGCGAACCAACATGACGGTTAACTTCTTTAACAGTTTCGCCTGCATCTTGTTTAGCATATTTTTCAACTTGGGCAATTAATTCTAATGGCGATTCATGCTTTCCTAATAACACTAAAACACCACCTTCTTCACTAATACGTTGCATAGCATCAGCAATAGGCCAAGTAGCCACTGACTCACGTTGGCTATGTAATAAGTCACGGAAGGTATTTTCTAAATGCACACGTACTAAGGTTGGTTGTTCAGCATTTATTTCACCTTTAGTTAAAGCAAAGTGCGCTTGACCGTCTATGGTGTCTTTAAAAACGGTTAAATCAAAATCACCAAACGCGGTAGGTAATTTGCATTGTGAAACGCGCTCAATGGTCGTTTCATTAGCATTGCGATATTCAATTAAGTCGGCAATGGTGCCCATTTTTAAATTATGCTTTTTGGCGATAATTTCTAAATCAGGACGACGCGCCATGGTGCCATCTTCATTTAATATTTCCACAATCGCCGCCGCTGGTTCAAGCCCTGCTAAACGTGCTAAATCGACACCCGCTTCGGTATGACCTGCGCGATTAAGCACACCGCCATCTTTGGCCATTAACGGGAAAATATGTCCAGGCTGAACAATAGAGATATCGTTCGCGTCTTTAGCCACTGCCGCTAAAATAGTCTTTGCACGATCACCTGCCGAAATACCCGTAGTAACCCCTTCGGCGGCCTCAATAGATACGGTAAAGTTTGTGGTAAATTGCGCATCATTTTTTTCAACCATTAAGGGTAATTTTAACTGCTGACAGCGCTCTTTTGTCATCGGCATACAAATTAAGCCACGGCCATGCGTTGCCATAAAATTAATCGCTTCAGGCGTTACTTTTTCGGCTGCCATGATAAAGTCGCCTTCGTTTTCACGATCTTCGTCATCCATCAGGATAACCATTTTACCTTGTTTTATATCTTCGATTATTTCTTGCGGAGTATTTAAATTCATCACAGCCTCTTTGGGTATGCAGCCTTTATTGACTGCGACTTATTGCTATAGCAAGCTACAGCTTTTAATAATTTGATATTACAATTTTTAGATCTTAACCTTCGTTGGGATAAGATACATAAAACTTTACATAAATCCTGACTTTCTTAATAATTCTTCGGTAACGCCGCCTGATTGTGCTTGCTCGCTAGGCTTAGTTAATAAGCGTTCTAAATAACGGGCAATTAAATCGACTTCTAAATTTACTTCGCTGCCTACTTGATAATGTTTCATTATGGTTTGTTCTAGCGTGTGTGGCACTATGGTTAAGCGAAATTGATTATCACTAAGCGCATTTACCGTTAAGCTAATACCATCAATAGTAATTGACCCTTTTTCAGACACATAATGGGCAAATTCTTTCGGTAATGCTAACCAATATTCAATACTGTTACCGTTATTTTTAATTGATATTACTTTAGTTTTAGCGTCAACATGACCTGACACCATGTGGCCACCAAAACGCGTGGTGGGCAACATTGCTTTTTCTAAATTAACCTGTTGACCTTGCTGATAATTACCAAAACAAGTACGTTGTAATGTTTCATTAGAAACATCGACACTGTAGCTCTGAGCAGACAATTCAACCACGGTCAAACAAATTCCATTGGTGGCAATAGAGTCACCTAATTTAACGTCGCTCATATCAAGTGAGCCTGCATCAATAGTTAATCGCGCACCTTTGGCGGTGATTTGTAATGATTTTATGGTGCCAACGGCTTCTATTATTCCTGTGAACATAAATTACTCGTACTCATTTATCAAAAAATTATTTTTTAAAGGCATTATAAATAAAGAATGCGTTTGGCCTTGACTAGCTTGGCTTTGTCGAGCCTCGCTACGCTCGTGCCGACCTACTTTTTTACTTTGCTTTATTATGCGTAAATTTAGCAACTATACGTATATCTTCACCAAACATACAAATATCGTTAATGCTTAATGTTTTAGCATCGTTTAAATGTTTGATGCTTGGCATGGTTAACATACTCTTTGCAGCACCACCCATTAACTTAGGAGCTTGATATAAAATAAGTTCATCGACCAAGCTTTGCTCGACAAAAGCGCCTGCTAATCGCGCGCCTGATTCAATTAATACGTCATTTAAACCGCGATCGGCTAAAAACTTAATTAAGGCAACCAGATCTATTTTTTGCTGATCATTTACTGTCGCTAACGGTAATGTAACTTGCTCTACAAAATGAGGCCATTGTTGTTGTTTTTCAAGCGTCTTCTCATTTAAGTCTTTATTTTCAGCACGAATAATAATTATAGGTGAACTTTGTTTGAATAAGGTGAGTTCTGGAGTTAATCGACATTGGCTGTCGATTACAACACGCACTGGTTGGCGTATTTCATCTTCAGGGTAAGTCTGTGCTAATTCACCTAAATCACTATGGCGAACCGTCATTTTAGCTTGATCAATTATTACAGAATCGGCACCACAGATAACCGCACAACTTTGCGCGCGCAATCGTTGTACATCTTTTCGTGCATCATTGCCTGTGATCCATTTGCTTTCACCATTTGCCATCGCGGTTTTACCATCTAAGCTGGTGGCCATTTTTAAACGAACATAAGGTTTATGCTCGGTCATTAGCTTAATAAAGCCTATATTTAACGCTTTTGCTTCATCATTTAATAAACCAACTTTACAACTTATGCCTGCTTCTTCAAGTAGTTTAATACCTTTGCCCGATACTTGTGGATTAGGGTCAACCATGGCGATAACTACATGACTAATACCTGCATTAATAAGCGCTTCGGCACAAGGTGGTGTACGTCCATAATGGCTGCATGGCTCTAGCGTAACATACGCCGTTGCGCCCTTCGCTTTTTCGCCCGCTTGAGCTAAGGCATTTACTTCTGCATGAGCAGTACCCGCTTTTTTATGAAAACCTTCACCAACAATAAAACCGTCTTTAACAATGACACAGCCAACACGCGGGTTAGGTGAAGTGGTGTAATGCCCCAATTTCGCTAATTCAATAGCACGACACATAAAGGTGATGTCTGCTGAAGAAAAATCATGAGTATTTAACGTATCAGTCATGATTTTTATCTTTTTTGTTATTCGCTAGACGAGCAATTTCTTCACCAAACTCTCGAATATCTTCAAATGAGCGATATACCGAGGCAAAGCGCACATAAGCAACTTTGTCTAACTCTTTCAATTGATCCATGATCAAATTACCAAGCATTTCGCTGCTTATTTCACGTTCACCTGTAGCTCTAAGTTGTGATTTTAACGTGTTAATAGCAAGTTCTATTTGTTCAATACTCACGGGACGTTTTTCTAAAGCGCGCAATAATCCATTGCGCATTTTATCTTCATTAAAAGGTTCGCGTGAGCCATTACGTTTAATAATACGCGGCATGACAAGTTCAGCCGTTTCAAACGTAGTAAAACGTTCACTACAATCTAAACATTGACGACGACGCCTGACTTGATGACCATCAGAAACCAAACGAGAATCAATAACTTTAGTATCAACAGCAGCACAAAATGGGCAATACATAATAAAACCTTAGATGAAACGTTAAGTTTAATTAAAAAGATCCCGACCTTAGTCAAGATGACAGTTTCAGTACCCTAATAAAGTTACTGAACGCCATAAACAAAAATGGCCGCATAATGCGACCATTTTAATGTAATTTGCTTATATTGGCATTAACTTATTTGCTTTTATATCCGTTATAGAAAAGCGCTAGCTTTGTTGCGCCTCGCTATGCTCGGGACAACCTACATTAAATTGTAGGTCGTAGCTTACGTTACATGGATGGTATTATTAGACAATGCAGGAACATATTGTCCTGCTACGACAATAGCTGTTGCGCCTCGCTATGCTCGGAACAATCTACAAAAGCAATAAAAAACGATTAACCATAAACAGGTAAACGAGTACAAATTTCTTTCACTTGCGCTTGTACACGTGCAATGGTGTCTTCGTTGTTGATATCATCAAGAATATCACAAATCCAGCCTGTTAATATTTTAGTATCTTCAACATTAAAACCACGACGTGTAATGGCTGGAGTACCTAAACGTAAGCCAGAGGTAACAAACGGTGAACGTGGATCGTTTGGCACTGAATTTTTGTTTACCGTAATATGAGCACGACCTAAAGCAGCATCAGCATCTTTACCTGTAATATCTTTATCAATTAAATCAAGTAATAATAAGTGATTATCCGTTTTATTCGAAACCACTTTATAACCACGCTCTTGTAATACTGCCACCATCGCTTTAGCATTATCTAGCACTTGTTGTTGATATTCTTTAAATTCTGGCGCTAAGGCTTCTTTAAAGGCTACGGCTTTAGCCGCAATAACGTGCATTAACGGGCCACCTTGACTACCTGGAAAAACTGCAGAGTTTAATTTTTTATAAACAGCTTCGTCATCACAAGCAGACACAATTAAACCACCACGAGGACCCGCTAAGGTTTTATGGGTAGTTGTCGTAACAACATGAGCGTGTGGTACTGGGTTTGGATATAAGCCTGCCGCCACTAAACCAGCAACATGAGCCATATCAACCATAAAATAAGCACCAACTTTATCAGCAATTTCGCGCATACGAGCCCAATCAACAATGCCTGAATAAGCAGAAAAACCACCAATGATCATTTCTGGTTTATGCTCTAATGCTAAGCGCTCTACTTCTTCATAATCAATTTCACCCGTTTCTTCATTTAAACCGTATTGAATTGCTTCATACAATTTACCTGAAAAGTTTACATGAGAGCCATGAGTTAAGTGACCACCATGCGCTAAGCTCATACCTAATACTTTTCCGCCCGGTGAAACTAATGCTTGAAAAACCGCCGCATTGGCTTGAGAACCTGCATGAGGTTGTACATTAGCGTATGTTGCACCAAATAATTCTTTAGCGCGATCAATGGCTAATTGTTCTGCAACATCAACATATTCACAACCGCCGTAATAGCGTTTTCCTGGGTAACCTTCGGCATATTTGTTGGTTAATTGCGAACCTTGCGCTTCTAAGACGCGTGGGCTGGTATAGTTTTCAGAGGCAATTAATTCAATATGCTGCTCCTGACGAGTAACTTCGTCAGTCATAGCTTTATATAGTTCAGGATCGAAATCGGCAATATTCATAGAACGAGATAGCATAAGGTTTCCTTAATTGTCAGCAAAGCTATTTCAATTAAAAGTAGAAAAAGCCGCTGCGAATAGTTAATAAAACGAGTAAAAATAATGCCACATATTTTGCCCTAATTAAGGCATTTTGTATATGCTAAAAGTTGAACTAATCGTTTAATAATTAGCTCATTTAGCTATCACTCATACGGTAATCTTTTAATAAAATTGCCATAAAAGTTTTTAGCGTGACGATTATTTTTGATGTTTCAAATGAGTCTAATGCAAATATAACCGAGTAAAAAACAAAACACAACGAATTAAAAGCAGAAAACAAACCAACAATCAAAATTAAATATCAAAATAAAGCACAATCACGTACAAACAACAACATTAGTCATAAAAAAACGCTAACAGCAATAACTATTAGCGCTTCATTTTTCAGCAATGATTAATTACAACGCCAATACCACTTTTTCAGATTTTAATTTTTGTGCGAGCACCATGACTAAAGCAGCGGTCATTGCCACTGTGACACCACCTGTCGCAAGTACCTCTAACCAATTAATGGGTACATTTTTAAATAAATCTTCCATTAATAACGACTGCCCAGAAACAGGCAACCAATCGAGCCATTTAGGTTTATCGTCAATAAACATTAAGGCAACGGGGATCATAGTGGGTAACATAATGATCATACTGACGGTTGATTGCGCTTCTTTAAAACTTTTCGCTTGAAAAGACACAAATAATTGTAAGGCCGAAGCAAAAAAGCTAATTGGGATCAATAAAATTAAAATCACAAAAATACTATATAAATCAAGACTAAAAGTGGCACCAATTTTACTTAAATCAACAAAGCCGACCGAAAATGACGTTAGTAATAA
>WGGB01000002.1 GCA_015491935.1 Alteromonadaceae bacterium | reverse complement strand
ATGCCTGAAACTAGCCCTAAATGATCAAGGCTTTTTGTTGAATACGCTGTTGCCATAATTTTCTACCACATAAAGATAAGTAATAGATAAAATATGGCGATCTACGTCAAGTTATTTTATTAAGTATTTTGGTGCGGAAGGTGAGTTATAATCTAAAAAATAAGCTGCTAACCAAGCGCCTTATTTAAATTCCAAGGTAATAAGGCATCAACATCTTCAACTATTTTTGCTTGTGGCAATAATGTAAAAATGGTTTGAAGAAGCCCAACCAGTATTGTTAACAGGATTATTAAACTCTATTTCTGGCTTATTATAAGTTTTTAAACAAACCATCTTTATTGGGATGGTTTGCTTTCTTTTTTATTAATAGCAATGAATACAATGCAAACTTACTACTTATCACTCTCAGTAAGCCCTGCTATAATCACTTCGTCAAATAATTAACAGTGATATCTAATTTGAATTTCAACAAAAACACAAGCAGCGGTAAACGCTTAAATAAATACATTAGTGAATCGGGTTATTGCTCGCGTCGCGGTGCTGATAAACTCATTGAAGAAAACCGCGTGACTATTAATGGTAAAATTCCAGAGCTTGGTACTAAAGTGCAGGCGGGTGATGTGGTAAAGGTTGATGGTAAAACTATTGGCGCTAGTGCAACAAATAAATCGGATAGAATTTATATTGCCTATCATAAGCCCGTAGGTATTACTTGTACTACCGAGCGTCATGTTCGCGGCAATATTATTGATGCCATTAATCATCCTCAACGTATTTTTCCTATTGGGCGTTTAGACAAACCTTCAGAAGGGGTAATTTTTCTCACCAGCGATGGGGATATAGTAAATAAAATACTGCGTGCTGAAAATGCTCACGACAAAGAATATTTAGTGACGGTTGATAAGCCATTAAGCGAACGTTTTGTCGAACGTATGCAACGTGGTGTTCCTATTTTAGGTACAATAACTAAACCTTGTACGGTCAAAGTAAAATCGCGTTTTGTTTTTACTATTGTGTTAACTCAAGGATTAAACCGTCAAATTCGTCGTATGTGTGAATATTTAGGTTATGAAGTCATCAAACTTAAGCGTACGCGTATTATGTCTGTTGATTTAAAAGGCTTAAAATTAGGTCAATGGCGTGACTTAACGAGTGAAGAAATGACTGAAATTAATAGTGCGGTGGCAACATCAAGCAAAACCGCGGTAGACTTAAAAACAACGGAGCATGAGCAATTAAAAGGTGCTCCAATAAGCCCGCAAAAATCACCTTATGAACTTTCTCCTAATGATAGTTCACAAAATAACATTGATGATACAGATGAAAAGACAAAACTAGAAAAAACGCCTAAGAAAATAATAGTTCCTGAAAAATTTCAATTAAACAAACACAAATCTACAGCGACAAAATCAACTAAAAGAAGTAAAAGTGTTCTTTCATTAAAAAAATAACACCATCACTCTTTACTTGTTAATGTAAAATAGAGCCAATGTAGAAGAGAAGATAATAGTTACCTACTGATAACAATGGCTATTTTGCAGGCTTAATGCTGATCACCGCAATTGCTGCAATAAATAATAAAATAGCCATTAATAAAAAACCTTCATTAAATGCCATAACACTAGCTTGGTTAGCCATCTCTTTCATTAATACGCCAAAAGCTTGCTGAGCATTACCGCCTTGAGTGGTTAACAACGCACTGGTATGCGTTAAGTATTCGTTTAAATTTAGGCTACCTACAGATAAATTTTCTTTAAGTTGCCATAAATAATGGCGGCTACGCGTGTCAATCAGAGTTGCTAACATGGCTATGCCCACTGCTCCGCCTAAATTACGCATAATATTTAAAATAGTGGATGCTGAACTGGCTTCTTCATGTTTAAGGTTTTGCGTCGCAATAATAGATAATGGCACCATCATAAAAGGTTGCGCTATAGCTCTAACCAGTAAGGCGGGGATTAAGCTAGCACCACCATATAATATACTCATGTGCGTATTCATCATCATGCTGATTGCGATACCTGAAAACCCAGCAAAAACTAAGTAACGTGGATCGACCTTTTTAATTATTTTAGGAATAAGCGGAAATATGGGTAATTGGGGCAATCCTACCCACATTAATACTAGACCAATTTGCAATGCGTTATAGTTATGTATTTGTGCAAGATAAAGTGGGACTAAATAAATAGATCCAAATAAACCTACGCCTAAAGCGAAATAAGCGATACACGCTTTAGTAAAATCAAGGTTTTTAAATAAAGCTAAACTCACTAAAGGGTGTTTATTTACTAGCTGACTACGAATAAAGGCAGCCAAGCTAATAAAGGCAATAACACTTAAATAGCAAATATAATTAGTTTCAAACCAATCTTCGCGCGCGCCCTCTTCTAATACGATTTCTAATGCACCTAAGCCAATTGCCATGGTAATAATACCAACAAGATCTATTTTTTTTAGTTCTTCATCATCACGTTCTGTTTTGTCTAAGCCTTGAGCAAGCAAAAACATCACCAATAAGCCAGGGACAACATTTAAATAAAAAATATAATGCCAACTAAAGGTTTCAGTTAACCAACCACCTAATGATGGTCCAATAGAGGGTGCAAAGGTCGCCGTAACACCAAATAATGCCATACCAATAGGTTGTTTCTCTTTTGGTAATAACGTCATAATTAGGGTGAACGCCATCGGGATCAATGCGCCTCCCGTAAAGCCTTGCAATGCACGAAATACGATCATGGAAGAAAGATCCCATGAAAAAGAGGCAGCCAACGAGGATAAAATAAAACCTGCGGTATTCCACAATAAATAGCGACGCGGTGATAACCATTTAGAAAAGAAACCCGTTAAGGGAATTGCGATCATTTCAGCCACTAAATAAGCGGTTGCAATCCATGACGATTCATTAAGATTTGCTCCTAACGCGCCTTGTATTTCTTTTAACGATGAATTGGTAATTTGAATATCAAGTATCGCCATAAAGGCGCCAATTAACGCGCCTTGAATAGCTATCCATTGTTTAGGAATTTTAGATAACATTTTTAATGCTTAACTGTATTTACTTTAACAACAACAGACATCCCTGGATGAATAGCGGCTAAGTCTTGTTTTTTATTAAATTGAATACGTACTGGTAAACGTTGAACAACTTTAGTGAAGTTACCTGTCGCATTTTGCGGAGGTAATAAAGCAAATTCAGATCCAGTAGCACCAGCAAAACTCGCAATTTTACCAGTAAACGTTTTATCATTTAGCGCATCAATACTAATTTCGACTGACTGCCCTACCTTTAACCTCGCTAACTTTGTTTCTTTAAAGTTCGCTCTAACCCATATTGGTCGAGTAACTAAGCTGACTAAACGCGCTCCAGGTGCAACCATTTGTCCAATTTGAATTTGTCGATAGGTTATAACGCCATCACGTGGTGCGGTAATTTTGCAGTAAGAAAGCTGTAACCGCGCTTTCGCTACTTTAGTTTTAGCTTCATTAATAAGAGCGATTAACTGCGGTTTTTCTCCCCTTATTACACTTAATAGTGATTGTTGCGAGGCTATTTGCTCATTCACTTGTACTAATTTAGCTTTTGCAGAGTCAAGCCCTAATACCACCGCATCTAACGCATCTTTAGCAACATACTGTTTTTTAGATAATTGCACCAATCTATCAACTTTTTGCTGCTCGCGCTCTAAGGTTATTTTTGCAATATCAATATTGGCTTTCGCGGCATTTATTTGTGCTTGTTGTGCGCTAATTCTATCTGTTAAATGATCATATTTAGCTTGTTGTATTGCTAAAGCCGCTTGCGCTTGCTGTAACGCAACGGTTAAGTCTTTTTTATCTAAAGATAATAATATTTGTCCTTTTTTAACAAGCACATTATCGGCAACATTTATTGCCGATATTCTACCGTTAATTCGGCTCATAATAGGTAAAATATCCGCTTTGATATACGCATCATCCGTACTGACTTCAAAACGATGTAACCACCACCAACTTGATGCTGCAATAACAGAAAATAAAAAAATAACAATGAAAGTGAAACGGCGCGACATAATAACTCCTTAGAATGGGGCGCTATTATAATGGGGTTATAGCTATTTAACTAGCCGTTACCAATACTCATACCGTTTAATTACGACAATAATTAAAATTTAGTAATTCATTTAAAGTAAGTACTACAATTTTTTGTGTTTTTTTACAAAACAATTAACATCTACTCTTTTTCTTGCGTTATAATTTCGTTATAAATGATGGATCATTTCATCTACGACTACAGAATCAATGTAAAAATTAATTTAACCTATCATCACTAAACTTAGGAGTAACTTCATGGCTTTAATTTCTATGCGTCAAATGCTCGATCATGCAGCCGAACATGGCTACGGCATTCCCGCCTTTAACGTGAACAACTTAGAGCAAGTTCGCGCTATTATGTTAGCGGCAAATGATACTAACAGCCCCGTTATTATGCAGGCATCAGCTGGCGCAAGAAAATATGCAGGCGCTCCTTTTTTACGCCATTTAATTTTAGCGGCAATTGAAGAATTTCCTCATATTCCTGTGGTTATGCATCAAGATCACGGTACTTCACCTAGTGTTTGTCAACGTTCAATTCAATTAGGCTTTTCATCTGTAATGATGGATGGTTCATTAATGGATGATGGAAAAACCCCATCAAGTTATGAATACAATGTTGATGTAACTCGTCGCACTGTTGAAATGGCTCATGCCTGTGGTGTCAGTGTTGAAGGTGAATTAGGCTGTTTAGGTTCATTAGAAACAGGTGAAGCAGGTGAAGAAGATGGTGTTGGCGCAGTAGGTAAATTAACAAAAGAACAAATGTTAACCGATCCTGAAGAAGCGGCCGATTTTGTCGCTAAAACACAAGTTGATGCTTTAGCTATCGCTTGCGGTACCTCGCATGGCGCTTATAAATTTACTCGTCCTCCAACGGGCGATATTTTAGCCATTGACCGTATTAAAGAAATTCATGCACGTATTCCAAACACACACTTAGTTATGCATGGCTCATCATCAGTACCACAAGAATGGTTAGCAATAATTAATGAATTTGGTGGCAACATACCTGAAACTTATGGTGTACCCGTTGAACAAATTCAAGAAGGTATTAAGCATGGTGTACGTAAAGTTAATATTGATACTGACTTACGTTTAGCCTCTACTGGCGCTGTTCGTCGCTTTTTAGCACAAAACCCTAGTGAGTTTGACCCACGTAAATTTTTACAAGTAACCACTAATGCTATGTACGACATTTGTAAATCTCGCTATGAAGCCTTTGGCGCTGCAGGTAATGCCGATAAAATTAAAGGTGACTCACTCGAAGTTATGTTTAATCGTTATCAACAAGGTGAATTAGATGCCGTTATAAAATAATGGTGCTATTTACTTCTATCTAAAATAACAAAAAAAGAGCTTCGACTCTTTTTTTGTTTAAATTTCAGTCGTTGTTATCTAGCTTTACACAGCGAATTTTCCTATAATTCCCCGTCGAAATTTTGAAGCTATGTTTAATACCAAGTTCTTCAATTAACGACCCCGCGCCAAAGCTTTTCGGTCAGGCTCAAATTCGCTTAGCGAAAAGGGCTATATTATGACGTAAATGTAGGTCGGCATTTATGCCGTCAACTTGATAGGCTAAAGCCTAACCTACAAACGCAGCAGGCGGCGGGGAATTAAACCCGCTCAGATTAAAAAAGGAAAGAAAACATAGAGGCTCTCAACCAATGGTTTAGCAATAACCAAGTTATGCTACAAGATTATTTATTAAAAATAATTATTGCCATTATTATTTATATTATAGGTAAATTCTTATCTCGATTAATATGTAAAGCCGTTATTAAAGAAATTTTAATTTTTGCAACTAAACGAAGATCCAGCTGGTATTGAAACATCTTTCCCACAATTATCTGTACACATGAACAAAGAGAACTCAAATGAATCATAAATTATCCCTTATTGCATTGGCAACCGCTTGTTACTTACCTATAGCAGTATTTGCAGAAGATACTAAACCAGTTGCAAAATCCCTCCTTAGTTCTTCAGCTGAATTAGGTTTTTCATCTCAAACGGGTAACACTAAAAGCATTGATATAAATGCAGGTGTTAATGTTACCTATGAAAAAGATCTTTGGTTAAGTATTTTTGAGTTTGATATTTTAGCTAAAAAAACTAATCAAAAAATTAATGATAGTGAAAAAAAAGTGTTTGTCACGACCGAACAAAATTGGACAGTTAACTCAAAAACAAACTATACATTAGACAAAAATAGTAAAAACTATATGTATGGCAATATTTATTATGAGGATAATCGTTTTACCACTTACAACAATCAAAGTTCAATATCGGCAGGTTGGGGGCGTTACTGGTATCAAACAGATAATGCTTCATTTTTTGCCGATATTGGCCCTGGTCTTAAACGCGATGTAACTAAAGCAACAGAAACAATACCTAGCGAAATAAGTACGTCATTCATTATACAAACACAAGCGCTCTATTTATGCCAACTAAATGATTTTGTTGAGTTTAAACAAGCATTAAGTGCAAAGGTTACAACGACATCAAATGAAAACAACACCTATAGTTCAGAAAGTTCAATTACAACTAAGTTAATTGAAAATTTACAACTTAAACTTACTTTAGCGCTTGATTACAATAGTAAAGTTGATAAAAATAAAGAACACCTGGACACTCAAACGTTAGTTATTTTAGTTTATAACTTTTAATTTTTATGTTTAAAAAAACGCTATAGAATTTATAGCGTTTTTTTATACTCAGTAGCAAATAACTTAATTAAGACCTAATTTTTTCAATTCTTTGTTAACAACTTTTGCAGGTAATGGAATATAACCATCTTTAGCAACAATATCTTGGCCTTGTTTAGATAAAACCATTTTCAAAAATTCAGCCTCTTTCGGCGCTAATGGTTTATTAGGGTGTTTATTAACATAAATATATAAGTAACGAGATAATGGGTACTTACCTGTTAGGGCATTTTCCATAGTCGCCGCAACAAAGTGATCACCTTTCTTACTTAAGGCTAATGCTTTAACACCTGAGGTTTTATAACCAATACCAGAATAACCAATACCATTTAATGAAGCTGAAACAGATTGCACTACCGATGCTGAGCCTGGTTGTTCGTTTACTGTATTTTTAAAGTCGCCTTTACATAACGCTTTTTTCTTAAAGTAACCGTAAGTACCAGAAACTGAATTACGACCGTATAATTGAATATCTTTCGTTGCCCAATCGCCTGTTAAACCTAAATCACCCCAACGTTCTGCAGATTTTTTAGCGCCACATTTTTGGTTACTTGAAAATACAGCATCAACTTGGTCAATACGTAACCCTTTAATTGGGTTATCTTTATTTACAAATACCGCCAAGGCATCAATAGCAACACGTACACGCGTAGGTTTGTAACCGTAGCGTTTTTCAAATGCAGCGATTTCGCGTGACTTCATTTTACGGCTCATTGGCCCTAAGTTTGAAGTGGCTTCAGTTAATGCTGGTGGTGCAGTAGAAGAACCCGCCGCTTGAATTTGAATATTCACATTGGGGTAGTTTCGTTTAAATTCTTCGGCCCAAAAAGTCATCATGTTAGCTAATGTATCTGAACCAACAGAAGATAAATTACCCGATATACCACTTACCTTTTTATAATCAGGCAAATCAGTAGTGCCAGCGGCCATAGTAGGAAGTGCAAACACACTTGCTGCGGTTAAACTCATTACACCAACAAAACGTTTTAAATTTTGTGTTAATTTCATTGTTATCTCCAGTGAGAATTTTACCCGTTTATTCGGGGTTAATTAATTATTCGGCGTTAGTATCTTAAAGATATGTGACAATTATATTGACGATATATGACACTTGTATGACAACTGTCGTTTTGATGAAACAAAACATTTAATTACTTTAACCCTTAAAGGTTTTTAGTTAACCGTATCAATACGTTGCTGTAGAAAAACAATAGAGAAGATGCTGCCTTTGCCGTAAGTACTTTCGATAATTAATTTTGCCTGATGATGTTGCAATATATGTTTAACAATAGCTAAGCCTAAGCCCGAACCACCAGTATCACGAGAGCGTGAGGCATCAACACGATAAAAACGTTCAGTTAAACGATTTAGGTGTTCAGCTTTTATACCAACACCATTGTCTTTAACCGAAAAAAACGCAATACCGTCGATTGATACCCACGAAACAAAAATTTCCCCACCTGCGGGTGTATAGTTAATGGCATTAGCAATCAAATTAGCACAAGCACTTTTAATTTCAGATTCAATACCACAAATATCAAGCGTTGGATCTATTTTGCTTTTTATTTGGTGCTGCTTTTCTTTATTGAGCCATTTTGCATCTTCAATTAACCCGGCAACTAATTTAGGCATAGCTAAAGGCTGAGTTTTATCTGTGTGCCTACTCGACTCGACTCGTGATAATTGTAGTAATTGTTCAACTAGCTTATCCATGCGAGTAACTTGATTTTCCATGGTAACAAATGCTTTTTGCCAATGTGGATTTAATTCATCAGCTGACATTTCAAACATTTCTAAATAACCACGAACAACTGTTAAGGGGGTTTTAAGTTCGTGAGAGACATTAGCAACAAAATCGCGACGCATACTTTCAAGACGATATATTTGACTAATGTCACGCGCTAGTAGTAAGAATTGTTTACTACCATAAGGCATTAATCGAATTTCTATTTGAATAGTGCTATTCACAGGTGAAGGTATCGAACAAGGTTCGTTAAAATCCCCGTTAGCTAAATAGTCAACAAAGTCAGGAAGACGAATTAAATTATCAATACGTTGACCTATATCGCTAGGATGACGTATGCCGATTAATGACAGTGCTTTATTATTCGACCAAATAATAATAAGATCTTTCGATAGAACAACCGCGCCATCAGGTAAGGCTTCAGCACCATCTTTAAATGAGCGAACTTGGGCTGATAATTTTTTTTGCTTTGTTCGTTCTCTACGTATTTTTCGATTTAGCCCATCAAATATTTCTCCCCAAATCCCTTCTGATTCAGGTGGCGAAATACTTTTGCTTTGCCAGAGCCAGTCAGCCAGTTTAATTATTTGTTGAAATTGCAGTGCTAATATTGTCAATGTTACCAACAATAAGGCTGGCAAAAAAAAGCCAAGCCAATAGCCTAACATTCCAGCAAAGGCTAATATAAAAAATAATTGCGAAAACAACCGATATCTTGATTCTTTAAGATGCATAAAGTTTTTTAGAATTAATTTACATTACATGAAAAACGATAACCTGAACCGCGTACCGTTTGAATAAAATTTTCGTGTCCCGCACCCGTAATAGCTTTGCGTAAACGGCGAATATGTACATCTACGGTTCTATCTTCAACGTAAACATTGACACCCCATACATTATCTAACAATTGTTCGCGAGAATATACTCTTTCGGTATGTGTCATAAAAAAATGTAACAGTCGAAATTCTGTTGGCCCTAAATCAAGTGGTTTACCATGAATACCAACACGATGCGCAACAGGATCAAGCGATAGTCCTTGAAACTCAATCATTTCTTCTAGTGAGGTTGGTGAAACACGACGAATAACGGCTTTAATACGTGCAATTAATTCTTTGGGTGAAAAAGGTTTAGTCACGTAATCGTCAATGCCAGCATCAAAGCCTGCAACTTTATCGTTTTCATCACTGCGCGCCGTTAACATAATAACGGGAATATTACGGGTGTGTTCGTTACGTTTTAATTGTTTAGCTATTTTAATGCCACTACCACCTGGTAGCATCCAATCGAGTAATATTAAATCCGGATAGGGTTCTTTAATTAGTGCAAAAGCTTGTTCGTAATCTTTTGCTTCTACGCTATTAAAACCATTTTGCTCCAGTACAAAGGTGATCATTTCACGTATCGGTGTCTCATCCTCAACAACCAATATTTGTCTATTCATTTTAACATCCACTTATAAATATAAAGCTTAATAATGACCATTGTGCAAAAGGTACGTGACACTTTTATGACAAGATAGAGATATTTTTGTGTAAATACAAATAAAGCCGCACTAAACATTAATCTTAGGCGACTTTGCTTTTTCAAAAAAAGTTTTAAATAAAATAATATTTAAAATTTATACTCCATACCAACAGCAAGATAGTCTTGATTAGCATTAGTATCTAAATCTAAATTTGTATAAAAAGTATATAATTTAGTGTTTTTTGCTAACTTATAATCAGCACCAACACTAGTACCATAATTAGTAACGCCGCCATCATGATTAGCTATTTGATATTGTGATTTAAACGTTGTTTTGCCCATTTTATATTTAGCAGAGATTAATGCACCATTCATTTTATCTCCCGTGGTTTGACTTTTTTGTGTTTGCAGCATGCCACCAACAACAAAACCAGATACTTTACCTTGAATAGTTGCACGCGTTACATCATAACCTTTAAGGTTTGAATCAGTTGCAATAGAAGCATAAACTTTAGATTTCTTAAGTTTTTTATCGCCATAAAATACCGCCAAAGAATAGGCACTAGCAGCTTCAACGCTATCAGCAGCAACATAGGTTGCGCCAAATTGAAAACCGTTAATCTTAGGTGTTTTATACGTCACGGTATTGCTAACACGGTTTTCACCCTTGAACAAATATTTAATGTCACCATTTAAGTCATTAAAAAGGTCAACTTTACCTTGTGATTGTTTTAATACTGTATCATTTTTACCCACTAATACTTCACCAAAACTCCCTTTTAAGCCAACATATTGGTTACGGGACCAAATACTTTGACCATTTTTTTCAGTACCATCAATACCTACTCCATATTCAAGTTTAAAAATCACTTCAAGAGCATCATCTAACTTTTGTTTACCTTTAAAGCCTAAACGAGAAGCATTGTTTTTTATTTCGGAAAAGGAACCTTCACCTTTATCACTCGACTCTAACGAAAGATTGGCTTTACCATAAATATCAATATTACCTGCCATCGCTGGTAAAGTAAAAGCAGCACAAAGAGTAAGTGTTAGTGTGTTTTTAACTAATTTCATTTTTAAACCTATATGTTATCGTTATATGTTATCGTTACGTATTCATGTTTATATTTTTATACTCACGCTTTACTGTATAATCACATTTAGCCTAAACATTAATGACAAGTACAAAATCAGAATAAAGCCATTACTATTTGCTTATAGTATTGTGACAATAGACTGTGACAGTTTTATTACAACTGAAAAATAATGGAAATAAAGTGTTTATTTTTCTACAACCCTTTAAATATTATAAAAAACACATTCATTGAATGATAAATAGCTAAAAACAAAAAAAAGCTGTTAACATTCAATGAAATGTCTAAAATAAAGACAAGCCGCTATTTTTTTAAACAAAGTATTATTAAAAATAACTATTTTAGCTAAATAAAAAGTAAATAATAACTAAATGAAAACAAGTAGTATTTCCCGCAAACTATTAACCCGCGTATTGTCAGTATATTTTATACTGACATTTATCGTTACGTGTGGGCAAATTATTGCAGAATACTACAATACTAAAAGCCATATAACGAATGAATTACTCACTTTAGAAAAAACCTTCACAGGTAGTTTAACGCGGGCTGTTTGGGAGTTAAACACTCAACAAGCTATCGATATAGCACAAGGCTTAATTGCTATTCCAATGATCCAAGGCATTTCAGTTACTGATGAAAATGGTCAAATTATTGCCCAACTAGGTCGTCAAACAGATAAAGACAATATAAAATACGTTAATAACAGCTCTCTTTCTGGCCATCAATTGATTAGCTCTCTAAAAGATGGCTTATTTGGTCACTCTTTTCCTTTAATATTTGAATTTTCAGGACGTACTACACGAGTAGGAACAGTAGAATTATTATCAAGCAATAGTGTTATTTTTGATCGTATTGAAGTAGGTATTTATTTTTTAATTGGTAATGCGATGATTAAAACAGCTTTTTTAGTGTTTTTATTTATGCTCGCTTTTAATCGTTTACTCACCACTCCTTTGCAAGAATTAACCGAGCAAATAGAACATTTTGATATTGATGATCCTGAATTGTCAAAACTACATATAACGAGTTATGAGCGTAATGAATTAACTATTTTAGCAGAGGCTTATAATAATTTAATTGATGAATTAATCGCGTATAAAGAAAAACTCAGTAAAGCACAAAAAGAAATATTAAAAACAAATCAACAACTTGATGAACATAATATTTTACTCGAACAAGAAGTCGCTAAAAAAACCTCTTCGCTAAGTAGCTCAATGCTTGAATTACAGCAACAAAAGCAAACACTGGTACAGCAGCAAAATAAATTACAAGAAGAAAACCTACGCCGCAGTCAAACTGAAAAAACACTGATCCAAACAAATAAAGACTTACGCAATTCAGTTATTGAGCTTAAAAAAGCACAAAATATGCTGCTTAATACCGAAAAAATGGCCAGTTTAGGAAGTTTATCAGCAGAAATATCGCACGAAATAAATACGCCTATTGGTGTCAGCATTACCTCGACCAGTTATTTAGTAGACCTCTTAGAAAACATTACCGCAGATGTAGAGAATAATAAATTATCAAAACGTTCATTTATTGAATTTAGTAATAACGCCAAACACAGTATCGAGTTATTATTAAACAATTTAAATCGAGCCTCTGATCTGATCACTAGCTTTAAACAAGTTGCTGTAGACCAAACTAGTAATAAATTACGTATAATAAACCTAGCTAAATACATTGACGAAATTATTCAGTCTTTAGGGCCTAAATTAAAAAAAATCTCACATCAAATTGATGTAAATTGTCCCGATAATATTGCTATATACACTCATGCTGGTGCTATTGCACAAATTATTACTAACTTAATTATAAATTCTCTTGTACATGGCTTTGAAAATATACAACAAGGTAAAATCACCATAACCATCACCATGGAAGATAAGTTAGTACATTTACACTATGAAGACAATGGCCTAGGTGTAGACAAAGAAAAACTTGCTCAACTTTTTGACCCATTTTTTACGACAAAAGCATCAAGCGGTGGCACGGGCTTAGGTACACACATTATTTATAATTTAGTAACGGACACGCTAAACGGGTCCATTGAAGCCTACAGTGAAGAAGGTAAAGGTTTAAGTTACGATATTAAATTTTTAGATATGGGTAGTAAATAACAACTCAAACCATTAACTAAAAAACAAAAGTTAATTTCTACTGCATAAACGTTGATTTTTCGCTATCATCACCCTCTTTTTATTTTTCATTCAATGTCATTAGCATTACAATAACTCAAATAGTTATTACTGTTGAACATTGGATCGAGGGCTTATCAATGTGGTTTAAAAACCTATACTTTTTTGCATTTACACGTAAATTTTCTCATAGCCAAGATGAGCTAGAAAAACATCTTTTAGAAAACACTTTCACGCCTTGTGGTTCAACTGAGCTTTCGCATTTTGGTTGGGTAGACGCACTAGGCAAACATGGTAGTTCACTCTCTCATGTCGCCAATAACAATATTTTACTTTGTGCTCGTAAAGAAGAAAAAATATTACCTGCCGGTGTAATTAAAGCGCAGTTAGATGAAAAAATCGCTCTTTTAGAAGCTGAAAATTCACGTTCAGCCACTAAAAAAGAAAAAGAGCAATTAAAAGAAGATATTATTTTTGAATTGTTGCCTCGCGCATTCTCTCGCTTTACTGATACTCATGGTTATATTAGCCCCGAGCATAACATTATTGTGATTAATGCCAGTAGTCGCGGTAAAGCTGAGGACTTTTTAGCCTTATTAAGAAAATCAATTGGCAGTTTACCCGTGACCAGTTTTACCCCTGAAATTGCCGTTGATGAAACCATGACCGATTGGTTAACCGACAAAGATTTTGTTGGTAATTTTCAATTAGGGATGGAAGCTGAATTTAATGCTTTAGGTGATGATGGTGCGGTTATTAGGGTTAAAAACCAAGATTTAACTAGTGAAGAAATTAAAGTTCACCTTGATGCAGAAAAATATATGGTGAAAGTCGCGCTTGAATGGGATGAGTGTTTATCTTTTATTTTATGTGACGATTTAGCAATAAAGCGCGTTAAGTTTTTTGATGTAATTTATGAACAAAATGACGATATTGACAGTGATGATGTACTGGCTAAACTTGATGCTGACTTTGCCTTAATGGCAGGCGAATTAAACCGTTTTATTAGCGAGTTATTAGCTGAATTTTCATTAACTACTGATAGCTACTTAGAAAATGACTAAAAGAGCTAACTAGCTACACTTTCATCTTTTATAGCATATTGTGCGCTTTGCATTTCGATTAATCGAGATTCACAGCGCGCAAATTCAAATGCCAGTTGTTCCGCCTGATACAATGCAAAAATATCCACTTCAGCGCTTACTATAAGCTGTATTTTTTGTTCGTAAAACTCATCTACCAAGGCAATAAAACGTCGCGCTTCATCATCTAGTTGACGTAAATCGCCTAACAAAACCCCACTACGCTGATAACAATCTTCAATACCTGAAAATACCGCTGGAATTAATTTACCTGAAAATTGTGGCACATTACTGATGATCACCGTCGTAAATTGTTTCGCTAGTTGCATATAATCACGCTGACTACGCGGACCAGAGCAAAGCGCAAAAAAATCAAACCAAATAACCTTATCGCTTTTTGCTAAATAATTAATATTTCGGTGATTAATACTTATATTACCAGATTTGGGCTGCTCAGAAGTTAACTTTATATAATGTTGCATTAACGTTTGTTGATGTGACTCAGCAGGATAATAATAACAAGTGTAATCAATTAATTGTGATAAACGATGATCTTGTTCACCGTTCACACTGTTCACTTCACAGTATTGATTAAGTAAAGCAATAGTCGGTAAAAATCGCTCTCTTAATAGCCCATTACGATAAAGCTGCTCAGGCACACAATTTGATGTTGCCACTAAAACAACCCCTTGAGTAAAAAGTGCTTTAAACAAACCCGCTAATAACATTGCATCACCAATGTCATTAACAAAAAACTCATCAAAACAAAGCACTTTTACTTTTTTAGCCCACTCGCTAGCAATGCGTGTTAACGGTTCATCTGTACCCGTTATTTCATTTAATCTTTTATGCACCGCTTCCATAAAGTGATGAAAATGAATACGCTGCTTATTTTCAATAGCTAACTGTTGGTAAAACATATCCATCATCATGGTTTTACCACGGCCAACCTTACCCCAAAGGTAAATGCCTTGCTGTGGTTGCTTTTTCACTGCATTTAAATTCAACAATAAGTTATTTAACGCCGTAAGTGCATTTTGCTGGGATTCATCTTGTTGTATAGTCTTTTCATTAATTAACTGTTGGTATTGCTTCAACAAAGGCATAAGGCAGGGTAATATTTAAATATAAAATGAAATTTTATCGTATAACGGCAATAATTAAAATGTAAATGTAACAGTGAGTACGAAATTGAAATTAATTATGAAAACTGAGTTTGATAATTTACGACTTAACGATAATCACAGCTACGACACTGATATAAATACTGATAAACAAGTGGTGAAAATTTATTGTAGAGATGAGTTAATTGCAAAAATGATCAAACATAAAAAATCGATCCGTTATTTCGGCGTTGACGGTTATCAACGCTTTTTAACGGATCAGTAGCACAACACTAAAGCCACAACACTAAAGCATAGTTCTTAAATTAGCTTATTCGTAGCGACGATGACTATTGCTTGGCCAGCTTGACAATGGAAAAGGGTATTTTTCAGTGTTAACGGTTAAGAATTCATTAATTTGAAAAATATAATCATTTAGGCTCGCACCAAACTCTTGCAATGGCTTATTGGGTTTTTCATTAATTAATAGGGCAATAAATTGAAAAATGGCGATAAAGGTAATGCCAACACGAGCAAAGCCTGCTAAAAAGCCAAAAAATAGCATGGCTAAGCCACGTTTAAAGACGTTACTGCTTTTATATGTTTTTTCTTCATGTTCGTAAGTGTTATAGCTCATAATAAATTCCTTAATATAAATAGGTAAAATAGATTTAAAATCTAGATAATTAAATTCTAATAGCAATAAAGCAACATCAAGGCCAAGATATAATTATCTATACTTTCATAGCATTACAATAAAGGCAAGAAACTCAATTCAACTAAAAAGTTAACTTTTGGCTAATTTGACTAAAATTTAACGTTATAATTAGCGCAATTTTATTATTTTTTCATCATTGCTTTTAGATCGGCAAACGGATTATGGGTTGCCACGTCTTGATTTGTATCACCAGCAACCACTTCGGTTTTATATTGTGCATGATCGGTATATTTAGCGTGTTCATTATCATGGCAATAAATACACAACAACTCCCAGTTACTACCGTCATTAGGGTTATTGGTATGATCATGATCGACGTGATGCACGGTTAATTCCTTTAAATTAGAATAAACAAACTCACGCGCACAACGACCACACACCCAAGGAAATAGCTTTAACGCGCGATCGCGATAACCTTGCTCTTGGCGTTTATAATTAGCACTGGTGCCAAATCTATCTGATGACATAAAAATCACTTTTATTAAAATTAAACGACTTGTTTATTGTAACGATTAAAATGAGGATTAAACAACAAAAAAGAGCTTAAAAATAAGCTCTTTTTATTTTTACACTCTCTTTTATAATGTGACTTTAATTATTAGGTAAACATCCACCTAAGGTGAAATGAACTAATCATGTACTTTTAGTTCAACAATATCAGCATTAATCACTTCTTGATCGCCTGTAGATAATGTACCTTTAATTTTCACTTTATTGTTAAGCGCAGCTTGGGCAATAAATTCATCGTGGGTTAGTGAATTATCACCTCTGAAATATTCTGTCGTTTCACCAAAAGCGACGGTATGCCCAGCAACGGTTATGCCGTTCTCAATAAAAGCTTCAATAAAAGCTGACAATTCAACTTTGTTATCTTCATCCGTTTCTTTTTGTTCAATTTTACGAGCAAAAATCACATCGTCCCGTAAGGTGCCTTTTACTTTAAAATGCGTCCATGATGGTGCTTGTGCTAAAAATTCAGTTTGGGTTAACTCAGCCGAAGTACTTTTAAAATCAGTATGCTCGTCAAATTCAACGCTATGATTTCCCACCATTAAGACTTCTGCGACTAATGAACCTATATCCGTTAATTCTATTTCAGCGACATCATCTTGATGCTCAATTTCTAAAGCAACTTTTTTCGCGGTGATCACATTATCAGCATCTTTAGTGCCTTTAACCTTAACCTGATCGCCTACTTTAGCGAGTGCCCAAAATTGATCAGCCGCTAAATTTTCATCATTGACTTCAT
>WGGB01000001.1 GCA_015491935.1 Alteromonadaceae bacterium | reverse complement strand
TATTGCGCGTAATAAAATTAACCCATGCAATAATAGGGTTATATATAAATCGCCAGCTTAAATCTTCAGATTGTTCACGGTAAATTTGAGTATGCGCGTGTAGTGGTAAACCATTTCTTGCTTGCATTTTTTGCTCAGTTGATAACTTCCAAAACGGAGCAAAAATACGTTTAACAGGCATACTAAAACTACCACCAGTATATTGCATACGGCTATTTATAGGACCAAAGCCACAATCCCATGGTGCAACGCGTCCTAAATTACGTACACGGCGTTTGGGTTTCATGATCATACGCACAATAAACCAACCGATTAATGACACCATTAAACCAAGCGCAACTAAAGGCGCGCTATATTCAGCGCTTTTAGCTGACACTGGCGTTAACCACAACCAACCGTGTTGCATTGCATGAGACAAGCCTTGCCCAAACATTTGCCGAGGAATATTATTAAGTAACTGAACAACTAAGGTCGGAAATAATCCAATGAGTACACATAAGGAAATGAGTATAAATTGAGCACTGACCATGCCTCGACTCACTTCACGCGTTTTTTTAATACTACGAATACGGGGACGACCTAAAAAGGCAATGCCATATAATTTAACAAAACACGCCGCGGCAATAGCCCCTGTTAAAGCAAGCACCGCGGCACTTATTGGAATTATCGCTCGTAAAACACCACTTTCTAAAGCAACCGCCTGTAACGAAGATTGAAAAAGCAACCATTCAGAAACAAAACCATTTGACGGTGGTAAGGCTGAAATGGCAATACAGCCAAATAAAAACAAAACACCTGTCCAAGGCATATAATGAATTAGCCCACCCATGCGATCAATATCATGCTCACCTGAGCTATTAATCACCGCACCTGCGCCCAAAAATAATGAGGTTTTAAATAACGCATGATTTAAACAATGAAATAGTGCAGCTACTAATGCCAATGTTCCTAAGTGCTCTAAATGTTGGCCATAAAAAATTAAGGCGAGTGCTAATCCCATAAAAATAATGCCAATATTTTCAATGGAAGAATAAGCCAGAATTTTTTTGATATCTTGTTGAATCAATGCAGACAAAACACCAAACAAGGCGGTAACGCTGGCAATAAACAATAAGGCCGCTCCCCAACCCCAATGAACTTCTCCGATCAAATCAAAAACCACACGAATAAAGCCATAAACAGCAACTTTTAGCATAATGCCCGACATTAAGGCTGAAACATGAGAAGGAGCAACAGGATGTGCTTCGGGTAACCAAATATGAATAGGTACTAATCCTGCTTTCATACCAAAACCAATTAATGCACAAATAAATGTTAACGTGGTCCACAATAAGGTTAAATTAGCATGACGCATAACATCAAAGGTAAATCCGTCACCAAAACCCGCTAAGATACCAAAAGACAGTAAAATAAATAAACCACCCACGTGTGCCATTAATAAATAAATAAAACCAGCACGACGGTTACTGCTATTTTGATGCTGATAAGTGACAAGAAAATAACTCGATACAGACATTAACTCCCAAGCGATCATAAAACTAAAAGCATCAGCCGCCAAAACAACTAACATCATACCTAAAATAAATAAGCTGGTGGCAATACCTAAAGGTGGAAATGGCTGCCCTGTATATTTATATTCCCAAATATATTTAGGGGCATATATAGCGGTTACAAAAGTGCCTATACCAATCAACATTAGAAAAAAAGCAGAGAGACTATCTAGCTTTTGCTGCCATTGCATCCAAGGTAATCCAAAAGGAAGTTGCCATTGAAAAGAATAACCATTAAATAATATCCAAAAGCTTAGAATAGCGGTTAACAAGCCACCTGCGCCAAGTAAAATAAAATGAAGTTTTTTTGCTATTTTGTCATCAAAACCAGCAAAAATGGCGCACACGCCAGAAGCGATAATTAACAACAATGATATTAATACCAATTGATGCATGGCATATCCTTAATAAATAAATTATATTGATTTTGTCGTTAAAAAATCAGGAAGGAAAGATGATTTTTTATGGGCTTATACTAGTTTAAAATAACAAAAAAGTCAATCTATACCATAGGGTTAGACTTGTTACACAGGTTTAACTTAATGACATTTATATCCTAATATTTATAGTTTATTACAAGGTTATTATTATTCTTATTAGACTATTAAATCCAATCGCTTATAATGCCAATTTTATTTTATGATCATGTAACGTATTTATGACTCAAGACACTGCAAAAACAAACAAGGTAAATGGCACGGGTATCGCTCGAATTTTTAAAGCCGCAAATTGTTCTATGAAAGGGTTTAAAGCCGCATTCAAATATGAATCTGCATTTCGCCAAGAACTATTATTAAGCCTCATCTTATTCCCCTTTTCTTTTTATTTAGCGCAATCAAATTTACATTTTATTATGCTAGTTGCTTGCTTATTGTTTTTGTTATTCTCAGAAATAATAAATTCGGCTATTGAAGCTTTAGCCGATAAAATAACATTGCAACATGATGAATTGATCGGCCGAGCTAAAGATTTAGCCTCAGCAGGCGTTTTTATTGCGCTTATTTTATTATGGTTGGTTTGGGGTGAAGCGGTATATACTAAGTTTTTTGCTTAACTTAACTAGGTACCCATTATGCTTAAACTAGGTAAATATCAACATTTTAAAGGTAATTACTATCAAGTACTACATCTTGCAAGACACAGTGAAACACAAGAATGGTTGGTAATTTATAAACCGTTATATACTGATGAACAAGGTAATGATTTAGGTATTTGGGCGCGCCCTTTAGCAATGTTTGATGAAATAATTGAACGTGAGGGTAAAGAAATTAAGCGTTTTACTTATATTGATGCTTTGCCGCACTAAAGACTTTATATACTGTGATAAAGGGTCTTTAGTGGTAATTAATCGACTCTAAGCACTATTTTTCCGATATTATTATTAGTTAGCATTAATTGATGTGCTTGTTCAGTCTCTTGCCAAGAAAACACACTATCGATCACGGGATGTATTTTACCCTTTTTCAATAACGGATAAAAATCATTTACAAAATCAATAATTAATTGCTTTTTATAACCATCACTACGATTTCTTAAAGTTGATGCTTGAATAGTAAGGCGTTTCATTAAAAGTTTAGCTATATCTACCGATTGGCTAAAACGCCCTCCTAACATGGCCAAAATAATAATACGTGCATCCAGTGCTGCTACCTTAATGTTTTTATTTAAGTATTCCCCCGCAACCACATCAACAATAACATCAAACCCTTGTGGGTGATTTTTTTTAGCCCAAGCGACAAAATCAACCTCTTGGTAATTAATGGCGGCATCTGCACCTAGCAAAATACACGCTTGAGCTTTTTCTTCATGACCAACCGTTACCACAACCTTACATTGCTTGGCTTTAGCCAACTGAATAGCGGCTGTTCCTACGCCACTTGCGCCAGCATGAATAAGTACACTTTGTTGCGGTTGTAACTGTGCCAATGAAAATAAGCTTTGATAAGCGGTTAAAAATACCTCAGCAATTGCAGCACCTTGCTCATAAGTATAATTGTCAGGCAATTTCATTAAGTGTTCAGCGTTTATTGCAACATATTCGGCATAACCACCACCAGCAACTAAACCGTAAACTTTATCCCCTCTTTGCCAATGATCAACCGCACCACCACAAGCGACAATTTCACCACTCACTTCTAAACCTAAAATGGTTGATTCACCTGCTGGTGGCGGATATTTTCCTTGACGTTGCAAAATATCAGCGCGGTTAACACCAATAGCATGAACTTTAATTAAGCATTGTGAAGTCGTAATACGGGGGCATTCAACAGCAGCAAAAACTAATTGCTGCTGTTGATTAACTGAAATGTATTTCAAAAAATCAACCTTTAGCCAATAGAAAAATGATTAAATTCTTGTAGAGGTACTTGCTTGCTCTGTAGCTCTGTAACTTCTGCATTTTCTGGCCCGTGCTCTAACCATTGCAACATTGCCTCTACATTTTCTTGTTCTCCACAAATCATTAACTCAACATCACCATCAGCTAAGTTATGAGCATAACCACTGATCCCATATTCTATCGCTTGTTGCTGTGTTGATGCACGAAAAAACACACCTTGTACGGTGCCACTTACATGAACTTGAAAACATACTTTCATGGCAATTCCTATTATTTTTGTTAATTAAATTTAAAATTAAATTAAATGACTAAAATAAGTATAGGCATAGCTTGGTGACTTGTTGTTAAAAAGTGTAAAAATATATAAAAACGTACAAGCCACTACAAATATTTAATCAAGCTCTTGTATAGTAATACCAACAAGATAGGTTTCAGGGTTTTCTTCAACCACACGAACAACTTTACCGCTAGCATCAAACGCTTGTACATTATTATTTAATGAATCTATTTTCATGCGTACTTGTGTATCTAGCGCTAGCGGGTAACTCATTTCTATTGCCATCCCTGTTGCACTTAAATCGCGACAAGTCGCAAATATTTTACTATTAGCTTCATCATCAACGACTGTTAGCTCTACTTCACTGTTAAGTAACATTCGATAAAAGTTACGTTTATCATCATAATTAAGCATTTAGTTTTCCCTCTGATAGACTACAATTTTATTATTCTTACTACTTTATACTTTGCACAACTTTATCTGTCAAATATGTTGATGATGTATTCAACTTTGCTGAAATGTTTCAATATTCATTTAAAACCCTTTTAATTTATTTAATATGCGTTTTACTGAAATGGGATATGGCGTTCCTAAATTTTGTGCAAAAAATGAAATACGTAATTCTTCTATCATCCAACGAATATCAGCTATTTCTTGCGGTAATATTGTTTGTTGATTTTTAACTTTAGCAATTAAGGCTTGATATTGTTCTGTTACTTTTACAACGTCTAACATTTTTAATCTATCTTGATTCGCATCTATAGCGAGTTTTTCTAAACGCCGTATAATACCTTTTAAATAGCGAATAACATCGTCAAGACGCTGTACACCTAATTCAGTCACAAAGCCTTTGAATATTAAACGTTCTAACTGTGCCTTAATATCGCCATGCGCTTGGATAACATTTAAATTAACCTTACCTTTAAGTTTTTTGCGAATGTCATGACTTAAACTGAGTGCTTGTTCAAGTTTAATTGCTGTTGTGAGTACACAGTCAGCAATTTCAGCACGTATATGATCGCGCGCTTGATTAAAGTCATTTTCGTTGCGTGGTAGTTCAGGCAATTGTTGCAATAAATAACGACAAGCGGCACTCACGCAGTCATTAAGTAAATCATTAATGGTGCCGAACGGGTTAAAGTACAAACCTAATTTAGCCTTATTAGGCAGCTTTTGTTGTAAATATTTAATCGGTGATGGAATATTGAGTAAAATCAGGCGCGTTAAACCATCGAGCATGGCTTGTTCAGCTAACGCTTGCTGTTCAAATAACTCAATAGCAACACTCGTTTTATGGTCAACGAGTGCAGGAAAAGCTTTAATCGTAATATTCGCGACTTTTTTCTCATAACCTTTAGGTAAAGCCCCTATAGACCATGTAGTAATATCTGCTTGCTCTATGCCTTTTTCGGCGACTTTTTGAATAGATTTTTTTACCTTACCTTGCAATTCATTTTTAAGGGTTATTAAATCTCGTCCTTGGCTAAGTAATTTACCGCGCTCATTAACAACTTTAAAATTCATCATTAAATGTGGCGGTAATTCAACATCTTGCCATATATCATCAGGTAAACGTACACCCGTCATACGTAATAGTTGTTTTGCTAATGCTTGCGTTAAGGGCAAGTCAAATAATTTTTCATCTTCGTTAAAACGTGCCAAACACGCCTCGGCATAATTAGGCGCAGGTACAAAATTACGGCGCAAACTTTTTGGTAAGGCTTTAATTAACGCGATCACTAATTCATTTCGTAATGCAGGAATTAACCAGTCAAAACCTGTATTTTCTATTTGATTTAACACGCCAATAGGGATCGTAATTGAAACACCATCATCCACATCACCAGGGCTAAAATGATAACTTAACGGCAAGGTTAACGAACCTTGTCGCCATGTGTCGGGATAATCAGCTTTTGAGAGTACTTTTGCTTTGTCACTTAATAAAAAGTCTTTAGTAAAATGAAGCTGTTTTGCATCAACCTTTTTCGCCTTTTGCCACCATGCTTTAAAACTGGCTAAACAAACCACCTCTTGGGGAATTTTTTGCTGATAAAAGTCAAATAACTGTTCTTCATCAATTAAAAAATCCTTACGGCGTGCTTTTTGCTCTAACTTTTCTATGTGCCTAACAAGATTATTATTATGCTGAAAAAAAGCTTCATTTAATTCGCAATCGCCATTTACTAAGGCTTCACGAATGAAAATTTCTCGACAAGTTTGTGGCTCAAACTGTTTAAAATGAATACTGCGTTTGGCAACAATGATCATGCCGTATAGCGATACTTGTTCGTATGCCATTACCGCGCCTTGTTTTTTCTCCCAATGTGGTTCACTGTAATTATGTTTAGTTAAATGCTGAGCCAATGGTTCTATCCATTGTTGTTCTATTTTTGCCGCCATGCGAGCAAATAAACGACTGGTTTCTACCAACTCTGCCGCCATTAACCATTTGGGGGATTTTTTAGCTAGCCCCGAACCTGGGAAAATATAAAAACGTGTACCGCGTGCGCCTTTATACTCACGGTTCTCATCTAACTGCCCTAAATGACTTAATAACCCTGAAAGTATCGCTTGATGAATAGCATCATTTTGTTGTTGTAATTGCTGTTTGGTTTGGGAGGCTATATTTTCTTCTACTATTGAATGCGTTAAAAATGCTTTTCCTAGTGGCATTTTTAACTCTTTAAGGGTTTGTGTTAATTGACTGACAATATCTTGCCATTCACGCAATCTAACATAAGAAAGAAATTCTTTTTGGCATAAACGTCTAAATTGATTATTTGTTAATTGCTGTTGTTGTTCGCTGACATACTGCCATAAATTTAATAGTGATATAAAATCTGATTCTTTATTTTTAAAACGATTATGCTTTTCATCTGCCGCTTGTTGTTTTTCCATGGGACGTTCACGCGGATCTTGAATACTCAAACCTGCAATAATCACCATAACCGCTTGGACACAATTAGTTTCGATAGCACTTAAGAGCATTTTAGCTAAGCGCGGATCAATCGAAAACTTGGCTAATAAACGCCCTGCTTTCGTAAGCTTATGTCCATGATGACTTTGCTTAGAAATAGTATTTTCAACTGCGGCGAGTTCTTCTAATAAACGTACACCATCATTAATATTTCGATTATCTGGCGGCTGTAAAAATGGAAAATCACTAATTTCGCCTAAATCAAGCGCCAACATTTGTAATATAACGGTGGCTAAATTAGTACGTAATATTTCAGGATCAGTAAATTCTGGCCTATTATTAAAGTCTTCTTCTGAATATAAACGAATACACATACCTGCAGATACTCGTCCACAACGACCAGAACGTTGATTGGCACTGGCTTGTGATATTGGTTCTATCGGTAAACGCTGTACTTTAGTGCGATAGCTATAGCGAGAAATACGCGCGGTTCCTGGGTCAATTACATATTTAATACCAGGAACCGTTAAGGATGTTTCGGCAACATTGGTTGCTAAAACAATATTTCGACCACTATGCGGTGCAAAAATACGGTTTTGTTCTTGCACGGTTAATCGCGAAAATAAGGGTAATATTTGCGTATGGCGAAGTTGTGCTTTTTCTAGTGCATACGCCGTATCGCGTATTTCACGTTCGCCATTTAAAAAGATCAGAATATCACCATAACTACTCTGTGATAATTCATCCACCGCAGCTAAAATGCCTGAAATAATATCTTGCGTATCTGATTCTTCTGTATTGTCACCAAGCAACGGTCGATAGTGAATATCTACAGGATAAGTACGCCCCGATACTTCAATAATAGGAGCAGGTTTACCTTGAGCATCACAAAAATGTTCCGCAAAACGCTGCGGATCAATGGTGGCTGAAGTAATAATGACTTTTAAATCAGGTCGACGCGGTAAAATTTGCTTTAAATAACCTAAAATAAAATCAATATTTAAACTACGCTCATGCGCTTCATCAATAATGATAGTGTCGTATTGACGTAATAAATGATCTTTTTGCATTTCTGCTAACAAAATACCATCAGTCATCAATTTAATATAACTGCGTTCAGTGACGTGATCAGTAAAGCGCACTTTATAACCGACCACATCACCAATATTACTATTTAATTCTTGCGCAATACGGCTTGCGACAGTACGCGCAGCAATACGACGTGGCTGAGTATGACCAATTAAGCCGTCAACCCCACGTCCTAATTCAAGGCAAATTTTAGGTATTTGTGTTGTTTTGCCTGAGCCTGTTTCCCCCGCAATGATCACAACTTGATTATGTTTAATAGCCTCGCTAATAACATCAACATTATCACTCACGGGTAAATCAGGGTAAGTTACTTGAGGTAAATTGGCTAATTTAATTTGTTTAGCTGCTATTGATGCTTCAATTGCCTTGGCAATAGTGGTAAGAGCTTGTTGTTTTTTAGCTTCATTCGTTATTTTTTTTATGCCGTGTAAGCGATTTTTTAAACGACCATGATCACTATTTTTAGTTTGCTTTAATAAAGAGAACAGTGATTTTAATGAAGGCACAAGTTCACTCTTTTCATTTTGATTATTTTTATTAGCATTTGACGAATTTTGAGAAGAGCCAGTAAGAGACAAAATAATTCCACACAATTAATTATACAACCGCGCGATTATAGCAAAATCCTTGTACTTGAGTCATCCTAAAGCAACTAGGTTATCGCCAACTCGAACGAACACTGTTTTGGCAACCGTTTTATAAACTAACCTTGTCTAACAAATATAAAAAGGACTGATAACTCACGTTACTGTGTTTAGTTAACCCTATTTCGCAAGTACGGCTATTACTGATACCATGTTGACACGAAGATGGCACTTGTGCGGCTAACCCTTGCAAGGCATTTTTATTTAATTCTGGAAAATAAAAACCTTTATCACCAGCAAAGCCACAACAATGAATATTATCAGGAATAATAATATTATCACTGCAAGCATACGCTATTTGTTCTAAGTAACGACCATTGTCCATTTTTATACTACTACACGTTTTATGAAGCATAAAAGTCTCCGTATTTTTATGTATGGTAAGTTTAGGGAGTATATATTTGACAATATATTCACTCGCCTCATAAACTTTAACTTTATTATTTTGATTAAGCGTTAATGCGCAAGGACTTGCATCAGTTATAACGGGTAATATTCCTTGCTCAGACACTTGCATTATGGCGTTAATAAATGCTTGTTTTTGGCGATTAGCCTCATCATTTATACCTTTAGATTCCCACGGCATACCACAACATAAGTGAGCAATATCTTCGGGAATAACCATTGATATTTTAGCTTTAGCTAATAACGAAGACATAACTTCAGGTAATGCTCGTTGATCTTCAGCTTTACTCTCTGTCGCAAAAATACGATTAGCACAACTCGGGATATAAACGACTTTTTGAGCAAAATGTGTTGTTTTAAATTGGTACTTTTTCGCCCCTCTTGGCCAAGTCGGATGCCATTTAGGTATTCTATTTCGCGTTAAATCATTCATCACAGAAAACGTTTTATACATAAGGTTATTTGGCAAAACATTACTGGCTAAATCTACACTATTTAAAGCAAATTTAGTAATGCTAGTGAGTGTTGAAAAATGCTTGCCTAACTGTTGTGCTGTTTTTTTAGCTAACGGACTAACCTTTTGGGCGCGTAGCTTTTTAATAAAAACCCCTGTATCAATATCTACTGGGCATGATTGCCCACAAAGCCCAGTAGCCGCGCAACTATCTATACCAAAGTATTGATAATCTTGCTTTAAATTTACCAACTCCTGTTGTTGTGCGGGTAAAATATAATGATTATCAGCCAAAGATTGTAATTGAGAAATACGCCGCCACACTGAAATGCGTTGCCTTGGTGTTAGCGTTAAATGATTAGATGGACATACTGACTCACAAAAACCGCATTCAATACAGTGATCAATAAACTCATCGGCAAGTGGCATTGCTTTTAAATTTTCAATATGACTATTTTTATTGTGACTAATAATGACATCAGGATTAAATAAATTATCGGGATCAAAAATATGCTTAATTTGCTGCATAATCTTATAAAGATCGGTGCCCCACTCTAGCTCCACAAATGGCGCCATATTTCGACCTGTACCATGTTCTGCCTTAAGTGAACCGTTAAAATCAATGGCAACCATTTTACTTACCGCAGCCATAAAATCATGGTAACGTTTTATTTCTATTGACGTTTCAAAAGACTGAGTAAAAACAAAATGCAAATTGCCCGCTAAAGCGTGACCAAAAATAATGGCTTCATCATAACCAAACTGCTCAAATAAACGGTGTAATTGTTCAACCCCCGCCGCAAGTTTGTTCAGAGGTAGCGCTATATCTTCAATAACAACGGTTGTTCCTAAGCGACGATTAGCACCAACAGCAGGAAACATGCCTTGACGTATTTTCCAAAGTTGCTCAATAACATTACCATCTTGAGTAAATGTTTTACTGGGTAATATATGCTTTTTAAAAGACTGTAATAATGCTTCAAGTTTATTGTTTATATTTAATAATGATGATTCATCATCAGCACTAAATTCAATTAATAAGCCAGCAGTGTTATTAGAGGCCTGATTAAAATCGAGGATTTTGGCTAATGATGACGCAACTGAATTTAAAGCTCGAGCATCCAGTATTTCAACGGCATCAACTTTCTCATGAGCTATTTTTTCGACCAACTGACATGCAACTTGCATAGTATCAAATAAATATAAACCAGCCGTCTTATATTTTTTTATCGCAATAGTTTTATATGTAATATCGCTAATAAAAGCTAAGGTTCCTTCTGAACCAATCATTAAATGACTAATAATATCAATAGGATCATCAAAATCGACTAAGGCGTTAATACCATAACCAGTCGTATTTTTAAGGCGGTATTTATGTTGTACGCGTTGCAATAATGCGGGAGTTTGTTTTATTTGTTGTGCTAACAATAATAATTGCTGTATTTGTTTTTGATGAGTCGCTATAAATGCAGTTTTAGAGTCATTATCACGGGTATTTAAAACACTACCATCAGCAAATACTACCTTGATTGCCGCTAAAGTATGATAACTGTTATTTTTAACACCACAGCACATACCAGAAGCATTATTGGCGGCAATACCTCCAATTTTACAACTGTTAATAGAGGCTGGATCCGGTCCTATTTTACGCGCATAAGGTTGTAATAACTTATTAGCCTGTGCGCCAATAATCCCAGTTTGAAGCTTTATTTGTTCGCCATTATTGATTATTTCATATTGTTGCCAATGATGAGACAAAAGCACTAAGATATTATCAGTGATCGCTTGACCTGAAAGACTAGTACCAGCGGCTCTAAAGGTAATAGATAAATTAAAAGAACGGGCACACTTAATTAACTGAATTAACTGTGTTTGATTATCAATGCGTACCACAATAGCGGGCACTAAACGGTAAAAGCTGGCATCAGTGCCATAGGCAAAACGTTGAATATAACGGGTAATAATATTTTTTTCTGCAATAAAATCAGCAATATTACTCGCAAATAATGCAACCCGTTCTTTTTTTAATAACTGCAACTTTGCTGACACGACGGCTCTCTTAAGGGGAATATTATAATAATTTTTATCGTTGAATATTATCTTTTTAGATTATAAATCATGTTCATTTAGCCAATTATTCAACAAGCCTATTTGACCATTTTTATAAGCAGCATAAGTAAGTCTTACGGCATTACTTAAGATAATTGAATCAGACCATTGTGTTTGCTGTTGTATTAATTCATAACAGACCAAGGCTTCTTTAGACAAATAACCGCGCATTTCTTTTTTTCCTTTAAGTTTTTGTCGTTCTCTATAACGCTGCTGCTTTTGAGCATTGGTTAATGCTGGCTTTTTAGTCTTAATTTTATCTTCGCTTGAGGTTGTATTATTTTTCATTTAGTGAGTTTCCTTTAGCTTTTTATTGTTTTTAAAGCTACAAACAAGTTACGCATAACCACTTTAAATATCACTATAGCAAAAATCACACTAAAAATGCTTAAAATTTGATTTAATACAAACTTTTTTAACTGTTCGGAGTTGTTTAGTGTACAAGTGTTCGCTAAAGTAGCGCCTTCAAAATTATTAATGGTTATTTAAAATATGATGACACCAAAAAGTTCTTATACTAAAGAAGATTTAGTAAAAGCAGGTACAGGCGAAATGTTTGGCGAAGGTAACAGCCAATTACCTTCAGATAATATGTTAATGATGGATCGTATCATTACTATTAATGATGACGGTGGCGAGTATGGCAAAGGGCAAATAATTGCTGAACTCGATATTTCTCCTGATTTATGGTTTTTTGATTGTCACTTTAAGGGCGATCCTGTTATGCCTGGTTGTTTGGGCTTAGATGCTATGTGGCAATTGGTTGGTTTTTTCTTAGCTTGGACTGGTGGTCCAGGTCGAGGTCGTGCTTTAGGTGTGGGTGAAGTAAAATTTACAGGGCAAATATTACCAACAGCGAAAAAAGTAACCTTTAAAATAGATTTAAAACGTGTAATTAAACGTAAGCTTTATATGGGATTAGCTGATGGCACAGTTAGTGTTGACGGCCGTGAAATTTATAGTGCTAAAGATTTAAAAGTTGGATTGTTTGCTGACACCTCTAAATTTTAAAAGTGTATTTCACTATTTTAATAAAGTGTTAAACAAATTTAATTAACCGATAAAGCCCAATAATTTTATTTTATTGGGCTTTTTTGTATTCTTATAATTAGTGTTTACTCTATTATACTAGCTAATATAACAGACATTGATCAGACCCCAGGCAACTTTTTTGATTTTATATAAATGCATTGCATGGCCATCAATAAGTTTGATTATCTTTTGCCTTAGCTCGTTAAAACCGTCGAGATGAAGTTTTTCATAAAAATAACTATCACCTTGCTGAAGTAAGTTAATTCCGTCAAAACATTGAAATACCCAACGCAATGTAGGTGTTGCCGTATCTTGATTAATTTAGTTTGGGATAGTTGCTTCAATCTTTTTCATATTCGCTCGCATCCGTCGCTGAGCAATAGAATAAATAAGTAATGATAGTGTCATTACCATCAACAGGGCATCGATTCTACTTGGCTTTTTGATAAATAATGATGAAACAAAAAACAAAGGGTCTTTTAAAAACCTAAAACCTCTTTCAACCGCAGATTGTGCTTTGTAATGCGCTAATATTTCTATAGGTAAAAGCGCTTTATCGTCGATATTAGTCGCAAGAATAAAGCATGACTTTTGCTCAACGGCCTGAGCTATCGCTGTTTGATTTTCTTCAATTTCAGCGAGCACCTGCCACTCTATACACTTAACTTTTGCACCTTTTTTGGGGCGACCTTTACCTTCATACACCTTATGTTCTACATGCTGAGTCGTACTGACTTGATGATATTTTAACTTTTTACTTACTTTATCAATATGACGCTGTGCATCTGTTTCGCAGGCAAAGCGCTGAGCTTGTAAATGAACTAATTCTTTTTCTGCTTTATCTTTCGCCCGCTCTACTTGTCGTGTAATTGTCTTGGTTGCGCGGTGATTCGCGTATCAGACGTCAACTTATGTGGACTCCACATAAGTTACCTAAATAAGCGGTGCCAACGCCATTAAAACGTCCCATCCACGAGTATATCCATTGACATTTTGAATGTGGTATTCCTTTCCTATCACTCGATTTCCATCAAGAGCGATCAGTCTATGATGTGTAATACCATGCTTTTTAGCAAAGTTTTTATAAGCGAGAGCACCATCAGAGCAGAGAATTTAATCCTTATTTACAATCGGCTCAAGCTTTTCAATAATAGCCTGATTATTATGCTCGCCAAGCACGTAGTCAGTCGTTACTCCGCTGCGATCTTTGACAATAAGTACAGCTATTTTATCGGCATTAGAGCGTTTATTACCTTGTTTGCCACGTTTTCTGGACTTGCGTTTGTCGATGGTCTGATTACCTTTAAATGGCTCAGTAAAGAACGTTTCATCCGCTTCTATGATGCCGCTAACCTCTGTAGGTCGTGCTGCCGTTGGTGCAGCTAAAAATCGATGTCGCCAACGGAAAGCGGTAGTTCTCGCAACGCCCATCAGTTCAGCCATTTTTGTGATACTTAATCCGTACTGCATTCCGTCAAGGTTTTGAATCCATCGGTTTCGATGGCGTAATCGAGCGAATGGCGTTCCAGTTAAGGGATTAAAGGTTGAGCCACATTCAGACTCTTTGCACTTAAAACGCTGTAAGCCTGAAGATCTCCCCCATCGTTGAATGGCTGTACTACCGCAATGAGGACAACAAGTAACATCACCTTTAATATCTTCAATCATCGGCTCAGTTTGGCTGCGATTTAACTCAGATTTTACCGCATCAAGCAATTCTCGCTTTTGAGTGCCAGTAAGGTTGAAAAGTGAATGAATAATTTGTTTAAATTCGTGATTGCGTATCTAAAACCATCCCGTTAATATCAACGATATGGTTTTAGTTTAGTGCAGACCTACAATTAACGCTAATAGAGCCTATTTTTTATACTCAAGGTTCGTTATTCAAAAAGCAATAAAAAACATAGAACAACCACATCTTTTTACATGAATAAAAACAATAAGTTAATCTTACTTTCTTGCTTGATATTACAAATACGTTACATAAGCATTATAATTTTTTCTTGTCTTTTTCTTTTCTACTTTAGCTAAAGAGCCAACATACAAAAAGCCAATGATTTCGTCTTGTTTATTAATCGCTAATTGTTGTTTTACATACTCATTATAAGCAAAATCACCTGTTCGCCACATAGCACCATACCCGAGAGAAAATGCTGCCATTTGCATAGCATACACACAGCATCCTGCGGTTATAATTTGCTCTTGCTTAGGGACTTTTTCATGTTTAACAATATTGCTACTAACAATTATAATTAAGGGGGCTCTGTAAGGCATTTTTGTCGCTTTTAATATTTTATTTTCATTAAACCCCATATTTATAGCTGCTTGAGTAAAAATATGACTTAGCCTATCTAATCCATCTCCTGCAACAAGAGTAAAGTGCCAAGGCGTTAATGCTGCATGATCAGGTACACGCATTGCCGCTTTTAATATAGTATCTAAAGAAGTTTGATCGGGTGCTGGGGAAATTAATTGAGCTGTTGATTGCCGAGTTAAAAGAAGTTCTATGCCATTCATAAAGTAAGCGCCTAAAAATATAAAAAAATCGAGAACATCAAAGTAAAAATATTATACTAATGTCATTAATTAAGTGACCTATTTTATACGCAGGAAAAATTGCCAAATACAAGGCGTTTATTTTAATAACTACTTGTTCTAATTATAAAATAAATAACGCGATAGTTGGTGATTTTAACAAGTATAAATGATCACTTGGTTTGTGATATTGGTATTACCTTTAGTGTACTCGATTTTATTGTATTATTGCTAATAAAGGGATGGCTTAAAATTAGGGAATTTAAAAGCTCGCTTTATTTTGTTTGTATTTTGCACATAAAAAACGGCTTAAATAAAAATCTATACTGGTATAACGCCCTGCGCCAATAAAAATTAATGCTAACAACATAATTAAATAAGTCATCGCAAATTCAATACCATTATTAAGTACCACAATAGGACCCTTTTCATAAAGCCAATCAGTATTGCCATTTTCTTCTAATAGTTCACGCATTTTATTTAAACGTATTGCGGTTGCTTCACTATTTTTAAGACTTATATCACCTTGTTCAAATCCTAACCATGAAGCGACTTTAGCGGGACTGGTATCTGGATTAGTCGGCGTTATTGCAAACCAACCGTTATCAGTATGCACTGTCGTCATAGCCATGATCATAGTAAACATTAAAGGAATAGACACTAATCGAGTTAATAAACCCAATAATAAAAACCAACCGCCTAAAAATTCAGACCATGCGGCTAAATTAGCTAATAAAGCGGGAAATGGTAGTCCTAAACCCCACTCACTATTACCAAACCATTCAACAATATTAGGATTAGCAAATAGACTCATTAATCCCGTTATATCAGGATCAGCTAGACCAAGTTTGTTATAACCTGCAATAATAAAAATAGGCGCTAAATAAACGCGTATCATTAAGGCAGGAATACCATTAAATAAAGGTAGTTTGTTTATAATAGCGAGATAAAACTTACTTATCGTTTGAAACATAAATAACTCATTCTTTTGATTATTAATATAATGACTAAATTATAAGAACTTAATTGATATAAAACTATTTCAAAAATAGTTACACTTTTTTTAATTCAACACTACTTTACTTCACAAAATTTAAGTAGCATAAGAATATAAAGTCAAATTACCTCAGGTATGCAGACAAATTAATTTTAAACTAATAGTTTTAAATAATAACCTCAAACTTAACAACGAAGTATTTCATGCAGCAATCAGAACACAAGACAACCGACTCAATTATAGTTAACAAAGCTAAACCTAATATTATAAAACGTATTTTTAGCGTGTTATGGCAATTTATTAACGGCACTAGAAAATTACTCTTAAATATTATTTTTTTCTTTTTTATCGCACTATTTATTGCCGCTATTAGCAATGAGAAAGATCATATTATCGTACCTAATAATACTGCATTGGTACTTGATTTATATGGTGATGTAGTTGAACAAAAACATCAAATAGATCCCTTTAACGCTTTTATTAATGAAGCTTTTAGCAAAAAAGAAAAACGCCCTGAAATATTACTCAGTGATATTATTAAGGTTATCAATAAAGCGAAAGATGATAAGCGCATTAAACTATTAGTACTAAATTTGGAAAATTTAAACCATGTTGATTTAACCAAATCACGAGACATTGGCCAAGCGTTAAATAACTTTAAACAAAGTAATAAAAAAATTATTGCCATTGGTGAACAATTTAGCCAAGATCAATATTATTTAGCGAGTTATGCTGACAAAATATGGATGAACCCACAAGGTTGGTTACTATTAGAAGGCTATGCAAGTTACCCTCTTTATTTTAAGTCTGCATTAGCTAAATTAAATATTAGTTCTCATGTTTTTAGAGTCGGCACTTATAAATCAGCAGTTGAACCATTTATTAGAAATAACATGTCAAATGCGGCCAAAGAGGCAAATAGTCTATGGTTAAATGAGTTATGGACAACCTATAAAAAAGACGTAGCCAAAAATCGTGGTTTTGATATAACTAACTTTGATGAAACTACAACCGCCCTTATTCATAAACTTGAGTCTACTGGCAGTAATATTGCTGAATATACCTTAACAAATCATTATGTAGATGCGCTTAAAACGAGAGAAAAAATACGCCAAGACCTGATTGCTATAGTCGGTAAAAATAAAAACCAAGACAGTTATTCACAAATTCATTTTGATGACTATTTAATGCAATCTAAAAAACTTCACTTGGTTGAATCTTTAAACAAAACGCCCAAAGTAGCAATAATTATAGCAAAAGGTGAAATTTTAAATGGTGAACAACCCTCTGGTAGCATTGGTGGTGACAGTACGGCTCGTTTACTAAGAAAAGCAAGAAAAAACAGTAATGTAAAAGCCGTTGTATTGCGTGTCGATAGCCCTGGTGGTAGTGCTTATGCCTCTGAAATAATTAGCCAAGAAATCGAACTTTTAAAAGCGTCTGGTAAGCCTGTTGTAGCATCTATGGGAACTTATGCTGCGTCTGGTGGCTACTGGATTTCGGTTGCAGCTAATGAAATTTATGCCGAACCAACAACCATTACAGGCTCTATTGGCATTTTTGGTATGGTGATGACTTTTGAAAACTCACTCGCTAAGCTGGGTATATACAGTGATGGTGTTGCTACTACCGAACTAGCTGGATTTAGTCCAATGCGGCCTATGAGTGCTGGTATGGCAAAATTATTCCAATTAAATATCAATCGAGGTTATCATGATTTTATTAGCTTAGTCGCCAAAAACCGTCATATGACCTTAGCTGAAGTGGATGCCGTAGCCCAAGGTCGTGTATGGACAGGAACAAAGGCAAAAGAACTCGGGTTAGTCGATGAATTAGGTAACTTAAGTGATGCCATTAATGCTGCGGCTAAGTTAGCTAAACTAAAAAAATATAAACCACTATTAATCGAAAAAGAGATCTCAGAAAAAGATAAATTATTACAAAATATTTTTGGTCATGCGGCAAGTATATTGCCTTTATCAACATTTACCTCAACAACATCGACGAATCCCAATACGACAGAAAAATTGATGCGTTTGTTGTCAACACAACTGAACAAATTGAGTAGTTTTAATGATCCACAAGGTATGTATTCTCGTTGCGAAAGCTGTGAAATAAATTAACCTATTTGGCTATAAGTAAAATAATGCTAAAATTTAGCGGATGCTTCTAGATTACAATCATGATTAAAAAACCTCGCAAATACGAGGTTTTTTTTGTGATAGCACTTGCTATAGCACTTCCCATAACAACAAGGTAAAACGCGTGAAAAAGAAAATATATATTGCTTATACAGGCGGAACTATTGGTATGAAAGCCAGTAGTGATGGTTATATTCCTGTCAAAGATCATTTAACTAAATCAATACAAGCAATGCCAGATTTTCACCGCGCTGAAATGCCTAATTTTGTTATTAATGAATATCAACCATTAATTGACTCATCAAATATGACACCAAGCGACTGGCAACGCATTGCTGATGATATAAAGGCACACTATGATGATTATGACGGTTTTGTTGTGCTACATGGTACAGATACTATGGCATATACAAGCTCCGCATTATCATTTATGTTTGAAAACTTAGCGAAACCAGTCATTGTCACGGGCTCTCAAATACCATTAACACAATTACGTTCTGACGGGCAAGTTAACCTATTAAATTCACTTTATATTGCTGCTAACTACCCTATTGATGAGGTCGGTTTGTATTTTAATAATAAATTATATCGGGGAAACCGCTGCATTAAAGCCTATGCTGACGGCTTTAATGCCTTTGACTCGCCTAATTTACCACCATTACTTGAAGCTGGCATAAATATAAAAACTATTGTTGGTAAAGTAGTAAGTCATCGTGATATTGCCCCTCTAAGGTTATCAAATATTACTCCTCAGCCTATTGGTGTTGCTCACCTTTATCCTGGTATTAGTAGTGAGCTCATCAATAATATTATTCAACAACCAGTAAAAGCGCTGATCATGCGCAGCTATGGCGTTGGTAATGCGCCACAAGACAGTGACTTACTAGCAAGCTTAGAAAAAGCCAAAGAAAATAATATTGTGGTTGTAAATTGTAGCCAATGCATAAAAGGCACAGTTAACATGGAAGGTTACGCTACAGGCTCTTGGTTAAGTCAAGCGGGGGTTATTAGTGGTCAAGATATGACGTTAGAGGCAACATTAACTAAATTACATTATTTACTTAGTCAAAATTTAACATTTGTTCAAACAAAAAAATTAATGTTACAAAATTTACGTGGTGAATTAACAGAGTAATCGAATCAAGACTTGTGGATGCTTTACCCACAAGTCTTAACTAAAAAAAGCACTAAGATAATTGATCTTGATCTGCAGGATCTTTCACCAAAATAGCTTCAACACGTTCAATCAAGCGAATATCGTTTTCAATTAATTTTCCTGATAATAGCCATTGTTCAAACACTTTTTCAACATTCATCTGCTCACCTGACGACATTTGCTTTTGCATCAAAGCTACCTGTACTTTCATTCGCTGTGCTTTTAATTCAACAGGAGAATCAATACCCGCCAAAATTTCTAACTCAAGCGTTTTATCATCGCGATTTTCTACTATTTTTAAGCTCATCAGTTCAATAAATCGTTTTTTCCAACGCATTGATAATGATTGAAATAAATCATTATTTTCAAGATCATCAAGTACCATCTGTTGATTAATAATAAGCTTTAATAATTCAAATAACCTCTGCCATTGACGAGAAGTCTGTTCATTCTGCTTTTGTTGAATACTAACATGAAGCTTTTTCATTAATTTTTCAGTACTAACCATATTTTTTTTCATTACGGGTTGCTGAGCGTTAATTTCCTGTAATAATTCTTCTCCGCTAACTAATAAGGCTTGTAGTTGTTCTATACTTGCGGCGCTACTTATTGTGTTATAATGCTCTTCAAGCTCGGCTAGTTTTTTGGTGAAAATTTCTTCTTGTTCTTGTATTAAGGAACGTTGTGAAGCTTTATCTTGATCGCGTAAAGCAAATATTTGATCATTAACTTTTCTAAAGTTTTGCCATAATTTATTTTCATTACGTTCACCTGAATAACCAATACTTCGCCACTTTTCTTGTAAGTGTTTAGTTTGGGCTATTGCTTGCTTACAATCGAGCGTTTGTTGCGTTAACCCTGCTAATAACGCCTCTGCTTGTGTTATTAACTGCTTCTTACTCGTTGCATTGTTCAATTGCTGTTGATGAATAGCGCTCTTTAGAGGAGCTATAGCTTGACTAAAATTGTCCATTAAGTTTTTATATTGACTACGTTCCACTTCACCAACATTTTTCCATTGCTTATTAAGCTTAGCTAATTGATTATCGAGTAATTTCCAGTCTACATTATCTTGTTGCGCTAAAAATTCATCGCTTAATGTACGCGCGGCAGCAATTAATTGTAAACGTTGCTGTTTATTTTGTTCTCTTATTTCTTCTTGGTGAGCATAAAACTTACGACATGGTTCAAAGGCTTTTTCACAAAAAGTATTAAAATTTTCATTTAAATCATGATCAATTTCTTCGTCAGCATGGCCTAATAAATTCCATTGTTTTCTGTATTCTTTAACTTTTTTTGCCTGTTCATTCAGATCATCACAAGGCTGTTCGGCTAAAGTTTGTATCGCGGTCAATAATTCTTGCTTGCGTGGCGTGGCAATGTAATGTTCCCAATCACTTAACTCCGCCATTTTTTCTTCTATCACTGTATGTTCACGTTGCAATTTTTGCTGTTGAGAAGGTGATAATAAAGCAAATTGGCGATTTACTTTTTTAAATAAGCCAAAACAAGCATTATATTTACCACTATTTAATAAACGTTTTAAATCACTATGCATTTTACGCACTTGATTAAATAATTTTTGCTGTTCATTAATAAAAGGTTTTAACCCTTGTTGCCAACGTTGATTTATTTCTTGATATGCTTGCAAAATAGACTCTGGCAATAAGCCGTCACTTTGCTTTTCAACCTTACGCCATTGCTTTAACCAATCTTGATATATGGTTTGACGTTCATTAAAATCAGCCATATTTTCTGGTAATGCTAGCTGTACTATTTTAGCGATAAGCTGAGTCGCATCACTAATAGACTGAGCTATTTGAGGTAATTGACTAGCTCTTTGTTTTTGCTGAGTTAATTTATTAATTAATTGGCGTTTATCAATGTCGCCTAATGATGATTGTTCAATTTGGTTTTGTAACTGTGTTAATTGTTGTTCAAATTTCACTTCATCTAAGGTTTCATCTGCAAAGACTACATTCACTAACTGTTTATCTATATTTTCAAGCTCTGCTGTAAATGATTGCTTATCATTTGCTTGTTGCTGTAATAATTTCAATCGTATTTGATCTTGCTGATACTGCTCTGCTTTTACTGCAAATATTTTATCTAATTGTTCGTTAATTTTTTGATGTTTTTCAATAAAAAGCTTTTGTTCATCGCTATCAAGCAATGCTAAATCATCTTGTTGCGCTTGCCATTGTGCCGACAATTGCTGACGTTTAGTTACTACCGTCTCATAATTACTTTGTTCTTTTAACGCTAAAAGTTTTGATAATAACAACTGAATATTTTTATGTATTAATTTAGGTTTTTGAGCATCTAATTGTAATCGTGTTATTTTATCACTAATAGATTTACTTATTTCAGCATTGATATTTTTTTTACTAAGCTTTTCTAAACTAACAATATCATTTACTTGTTCAAGTAAATAAGTTTGAATTTTTTTATTTTGGCTGTGAATAAATAAACGCGTTAATAACTGTGGTTTTCCTATTTTCTCGTAAATAGCTTTTATTAAGGCGACATCCTGCTCAGCAAAAAGCCATTGTTCTAAAAGGCTATTTTTAGGGTTAGAAGATAAGAATTGTTTTTTTTCTGCGTCAGTGGCAATAATACTATGCTCACCTAAAAGTATTTTAATTACTTGCTTTTGTGCAAATTCTTTAATTTTTTTATGGCTATTATCGCGGCTAGCTTGTAAATAATCAGAAAAACTATTGAGTTTAAGCAAGGCTGCCCGACGAACCAATTCAACTTCATCATTATTTAATAAAGTAATTAAAGCGTCTTTATCTTCTGCTAGTTCATTATTTAACTCATGTTCAATAGCTTCAATACGCACATTACTGTTTTTATGCTGCCATTTAGGTTTAAATGCGTTTCTTTTAAAAAGAGAAAAAATCATAATTGAGAAAACCTAGCTATTTCATTTTCAGATGGTGAGTCTAATTGCTCATTCGACTTAGTCGCAAATTGGGTTTTTAATTCACGTTTTGACTTATTTACTATATGTCCGTCTGCTCCTACTGTCATAATATCATCAGATTTCAATACTCTTGACTGATATGCCATAACAATATGCATAGCAGATTCGCGCTGCGGTTGATCAACCTCAGTACCTTCAGGCCACTTCCCTGTTTCAACGGCTGATTTTAAACGTAAATACATTTCAGGTGATAAGTTATCAACTAATTTTATAATATCCATGCTACTTACTTCTTTTTAAAAATAAAATACGAATGCGAGTCACTATATATAAAATAAAGCCAATCACCGTTGCACTAACTGAAAGGGTATATTCAAGACTATTAGGCAATGCATCTCGCCAATACAGCATTAAAAAACCGCCGCAAAATAATAACATCGCAACAAAGGAAAAATTCATCAATTTTTGCGATTGTTTAATACGTGAAATTTTTTGCCATTGTTTAATTTTATCAGTATCTAAATCAGTTAAATTTTGCTGACAATGCGAACACTCTTTAGCCTTATCTGATACTCTTTTATTGCAACTAGGACAGTCGATTATAGCCATATTATTCCTACATTTTTTCAAATAAGGTATTTTAACCTATTCATTATAAATCACCAGTTTTGTTATACCCGTTTCATTAATTAAATAAATTATTTTATAGACTCATCCCACTTCAAAGATGCAGAAAAAAACAATCAAACATAGCCCTGAGTTTTTAATTAAATGGGGATTACTTTTACATAGATCAATAGTAGAGATGAGTATAGAACAAACAAATAGAGAAAAAATAGAATGCTAAAGGCTAATTATTTATTTTATTTTTCAATAAATATAAAAAACACAAAAAATTTTATTTTTGACAAATGATAATAAAAAAAACTCATCTACTGGTTGAAAAACAACCACTCATTAACTAGAGTCAAATAAAGGTCTTTATATTATTTTGTGCGAGTTGAAAAATGTCATTAAGTATTTGTCGTGTTGAATGGGATTTAGCTGCCCCCTTATTGCGTAATATTCGTGAAAAGGTATTTATTTGTGAGTGGCGAATTCCTAAAAAAATTGAATTTGATCACCTCGACAGACAAGCATTTCATATGCTTGTCTGTGATGACTATAGCCAAGAACCTATCGCTACAGGGCGTATTTTACCCAGTGGAGAAATCAGCCGTATTGCCGTGCTACAGTCTCACCGCAACCAAGCTATAGATAAAATAATATTAGATGGCTTACTAAAAGTTGCTCAAGAACTAAAATTAAAAGAAATATTTATAAATAGTCCGCTCAATTATGTAGACTATTTTAGAACAAGAGGATTTTACCCTATTGGTGCCGTTTTTATGGAAGCAGGAAGAGCGCAACAACGGATGGCTTGTTTGGTCAATAAAGTGGATCAAATTAAAGGCTATTTAAGTCATTAAATAAACTAAAGTTATATAATACATTTAAGAATTAAATTATTGGATCAGACTAGATGAAGAATTAAATTTGTCTAAAATGGTACCCGGAGCCGGACTTGAACCGGCACGCTTATTCAGCGAGGGATTTTAAATCCCTTGTGTCTACCAATTCCACCACCCGGGCATAATCATAAAGATTGGGGTAATTTTTTTTATAGTAGGATATTGGTAACCTACTTCTCTTATTAAAGAGAAAATTTGGAGCGACTAATGAGACTTATTCTTGTTGGTAAATCGTGTGACATTCACGTTGGTAACGTGATGCTACTTACCTAATAAATCACTTAACTTTTCCTGCTTTAATTGGAGCGGCTAACGAGACTCGAACTCGTGACATTCACGTTGGCAACGTGATGCTCTACCAGCTGAGCTACAGCCGCTTCATATAGAGCAATAGTAAATTAAAAAGCCAATTAACATACCTAACACCTACGGCAGTTACTTATATTCTAAAATGGGGGCAGCTAACGAGACTTATTCTTGTTGGTAAATCGTATGACATTCACGTTGAACGTGATGCTACTTACCTAATAAATAACTTAACTTTTCCTACTTAAATTGGAGCGGCTAACGAGACTCGAACTCGTGACATTCACGTTGGCAACGTGATGCTCTACCAGCTGAGCTACAGCCGCTTCATTTAGAGCTTTAATTTACTTTGTTATATCCTTATAACGACTTTTATACTTCAATTTCAAAAGCCTGCGTATTCTAATATAGTTAATTTATAAAAACAACTATAAAAACAACCCAACTTACCGTTGATGAAATGGTACCCGGAGCCGGACTTGAACCGGCACGCTTATTCAGCGAGGGATTTTAAATCCCTTGTGTCTACCAATTCCACCACCCGGGCATAACATGGAGGCGGGTCCCGGAGTCGAACCGAGGTCCACGGATTTGCAATCCGCTGCATAACCAGTCTGCCAACCCGCCATTTTATCAACGTCGAGCTAGGTGTTCCTTAGAATTTTCAACTTAAAATAAAAAGTTAAATTGGAGCGGCTAACGAGACTCGAACTCGTGACATTCACGTTGGCAACGTGATGCTCTACCAGCTGAGCTACAGCCGCTTCAGTTAAGACTTCCTGTCTCAACGGGGACGCATTCTACATCGTCTAAGTTTGGAGTCAACACTTTAATTTAAATTTTATTTTGTTTGCTCAAAAAGCAGCTAATGTGGTGTTTTTTTAACTAACTTTCTATCGGTTAGTTTATAATTTATTCAATATTTAATGACTTAATAATTCAGACCATGCCGCTCTTATGTATTCAATCATAGACCAAACGGTTAAAATTGTCGCAATGGCATAAAAACTATAAGCAGCAAACATTAAAATTTGATGTGGAAAATTAAAAATAATGAGTGGAATGTCATAATCTGGCTGCCAAATTAATCCCATAATACCCAGCATTTGTGCTGCTGTTTTATATTTACCCATTTCAGACACCGCAACTTCGTCTCTTTTTCCCCGTGATGACATAAATTCTCGCAATGCACTAATAATAATTTCGCGAGCGATCATTAATAAGGCAGGAATAGTGATCCACCATTGTTGGTAATCTTGCGCAATAACAACTAAACCGCAAACCACCATGAGTTTATCCGCAACAGGATCAATAAAAGCGCCAAAAGGAGTCGACTGGTTGAGCTTACGTGCTAAATAACCATCAAGGGCGTCACTAACGGAAGCTAGCCAAAAAACAGCAAAAGCACCAAAATGGCTCCAAGAAAGCGGTAAATAAAAAATAAGTAAAAAAATAGGGATCAAGATGATCCGAAATAAGGTTATTTGATTAGGTAGAGTCTGTAGCATACAGTTTTACTTTCACAGCAAGTATTTTTATTCCATTTTACACAGAACAAGGATCACTTGTCATGCAATGCCTCATAAATTATTTTCGCTAACCCATGACTTATTCCTGGTACTTGCGCTAATGACGCAATATCCGCTTGTTTTACTTCTTGTAAGCCGCCTAAAAATTTTAATAAGGCTTGGCGTTTTTTAGCGCCAATACCAGGTATATCTTCTAAAGTAGATTTTTTACTGTGTTTTTGGCGTTTGGCACGATGCCCTGTAATGGCAAAGCGATGTGATTCATCACGAATATGTTGCACTAAATGCAATGCTGGTGAACTATTAGGTAAATTAATGAGTTGATGGCTACCAGCAACAATTAAAGTTTCTAAACCAGCCTTGCGCCCTTCACCTTTGGCTACACCAATTAATAAAGGTACTTTTATATTTTGTTTTTCTTGTTCAAGCTGCGCAAAAAATGCTTCTGCGCGCCCTAATTGCCCTTTGCCACCATCAATAAAAACAATATCTGGCATAACGGCATCTGCAGTTATTTTGCCGTAGCGTTTATTAAGGGCAAAATCCATTGCGGCATAATCATCTCCAGGCGTTATGCCATAAACATTATAACGTCGATAATCTGTTTTTAGTGGCCCTTCTTGATTAAATACCACATTAGAGGCCACCGTTTGCTGCCCCATGGTATGACTAATATCGAAACATTCAATACGGTGAATACCGTTGGTTAATTCAAATAGCTCATTCAAGGCTGTAAAACGCGCTAACATAGACTCTTTATGACTATTACGACTAACTAAGGCACTTTGCGCATTGGTTTGCGCTAATTGTAAGTATTTTGAACGTTCAGTTTTTACCTTTCTCGATATTTTTACTTCAAAGCCCGCTTGTTTGGTTAGCAAGCTTTCAATGTCGGCTTGTAGCGCAATAGTATGAGAGACGACGATTTCTTTTGGTGTGTTACTTTGATGAATACTATCACCCAAGTAGTGTTGAGTAATAAATGCACCTATCACTTCACTGTCACTACTTTCTACAGGCACCGCAGGAAAATAATTTTTACTACCTAATATTTTATGATCACGAATAAATAATAAACACACGGCCACTTGTGATTTCATTCGATAAAGACCCACGACATCAAGCTCAGACGCTAGTCCACTAACGTGTTGCTGCTGTTGTACTTTGCGTAACGTGGTTATTTGATCTCGATATTTAGCTGCCTGTTCAAAATTTAACGTTTGGCTCGCCTGTTCCATTTTACCGACAAGCTGTTCAATAACTTGTGAGCTTTTACCTTTTAAAAACAATTTCGCCAACTTTACTTGTTGTTGATAATCCTCTTGAGATATTTTATCGACACACGGCGCAGAGCAGCGCCCTAACTGATATTGTAAACAAGGACGAGAACGAGCACGATAATAACTGTCTTCACATTGTCGAAGAGGAAATATTTTTTGCATTAAGCGCAAACTTTCCCATACAGCACCAACACTGGGATAAGGACCAAAATAATCTCCTTTTATGCGTTTACCGCCACGATGTAGCCCTAGTTTTGGATGTTTATGATCGGTAATTAGCAGATAAGGATAGGATTTGTCGTCACGCAACAAAATATTATATTTGGGTTGGTATTTCTTAATGTAATTATTTTCAAGAATTAACGCTTCGGCTTCAGTATGGGTTACCGTCACTTCAATGGCGGTAATTTGTTTTACCAAAGCTTTGGTTTTAATACTCCCGACATCTTTACGGAAATAGCTTGCTAGGCGCTTTTTTAAGTTTTTGGCTTTACCGACATAAATAATAACTTGTTCGTTATTATACATACGATAAACACCCGCACTTTCACTGACTGCCGCTAAAAATGATTGGTGATCAAACAACGGTAATGAATCATCAGCTAAGTTAGTTGCCGATTCATTAGTTAATAATTTATTTGAGGTAACTGTTAGAGATGATGAAGAAGACAATAGCAATCCAGCAATAGCATTACATTTTTTCAGTATTTAACATACCGTATCTAATCGCAAGATGGGTTAATTCTACATCATTACCCACATTAAGCTTTTCAAACATACGATAGCGATAACTATTAATGGTTTTGGTACTGAGAATGAGCTGTTTCGAAATATCAGTAACTTTTTCGCCTCGCGTGATCATCAGCATAATTTGCAACTCTCGTTCACTTAAACTATTAAATGGGTTTTCTTCTACTGATTTAAATTGATTAAGTGCCATTTGCTGAGCAATATCTGGGGTAATGTAACGCTGACCACTATGTACGGCACGAATAGCATTGATCATTTCATCTGGTCCCGCACCTTTGGTTAAATAACCCGACGCACCAATTTGCATGACTTTAGTTGGAAAAGGATCTTCGCTATGTACGGTAAGTACTATAATCTTTACATCTGGCGCGTAGCGTAAAATCTTTTTTGTAGCTTCCAGCCCACCGATGCCCGGCATATTCATATCCATTAGTACTACATCTGGCTCAGATTTACGACAATATTGTACCGCTTCTTCGCCCGTTTGTGCTTCACCTACTACTTTAAAACCCTTAACATCATTAAGAATTTTATGAATGCCTGTGCGAACCAATTCATGATCATCTACTAATAAAATATTTATCAACGTATGCTACCTTTTACTAAACTTCAGTAATTAAATTAACATTATCCATAAACAATATTATAACCACTATTGTTTATGCGACATAAAACAAATAAAAAACCGAAAATAAATACGAAAGCTTTCTTACTTGTTAATTATTTGTTTAAGAGTATAGCCGATTTTCATTAAATACAACGCTTAAATGAGCTAAAACGATCAATTGATTAATAAAAGAACAAAATGTATGACTAATTTACGAGTCATTATAATCTTCCTAAAAATAACAGCTCTCAACCTTATTATTGATAAAGCAAATAAGCTTGTCGTTGTTTTTTAAAAGCCTTTAAATCTTTTTGCCAACCTTGTTTTATTGTTGTTAAACTTTTGCCTGCTTGTAATGCTTTTCTAAATTTGTCAGTCCCTGCTAATTTGTCTAAAAATTTAGGACGGTTAATAAATTTAACACCCGCTTGCTTAAATTGGTGGTAAACAGTGACAAACATTGTTAAATCAAAATAAGGGTGTTTAACACCACGTAAGTCTTTACCATAAAGTTCTTTATTCATTAATTTAGGGTGTAATGCTGCTCCTTTAGTGCTTTTTGGCGTAAAACTAAAGTCTCCAAGTTTTACTTTATCATGACCGATCACCTGAAATGGAAAAGACGTACCTCGTCCAACACTCACTGTAGTTGCTTCAAAAAATCCAAGTTGAGGATAAAGATAAATTGCCGATTGGTTAGGTAAATTAGGGCTAGGTTTTATTGGTAGTACATAAAGACTGTTACGAGTGTAATTAGCAACGGGAATAACCGTTAACTTGAGTTTTTGGGGTGTGAGTAACCAGTGCTCGCCTAATATCATTTTTGCCAATTCACCGACTGTCATACCATATAATAATGGAATTTTATCGACTCCAATAAAAGAACGAAATTTAGGTTCGAGCATAGGACCATCAACCAGCCTTATAATAGGATTAGGACGATCAAGTATGATAAATTCAACTTTTGCATCTGCTGCCGCAGCCATAACGTAGTGCATAGAGCTAATATAAGTGTAATAGCGTACGCCAACATCTTGAATATCAAAAATAATAACGTCTAGTTGAGCAAGCACATCTGGTGGTGGTTGTTTCATTTTTCCATAAATAGAAACTATTTTTACACCTGTTTTCGCATCAAAATTATTAGCTATTTTAGCGCCAGCATCATGATCACCGCGAAAACCATGCTCTAAAGCAAAAATGGTTTTAACATTGACATTGTTCGCTTTTAAATGATCAACTAAATGAACGTATTGCCCTTGTTTATTACGCAATCTAGAGGTTTGATTGACCACCAAACCAACACGTTTCCCTTTAAGTAAAGGTAAATATAACTCGCTCTGTTCTGCGCCAACGATAATACTGTTATTTATTGAAAAAGAAGCCGTAGTATCTGCATAAACGACCTTCATTACACATAAACTGAAGAAACATAGACATTGAAACCATTTAATCATGATGTTCCTAAATAATACCAATCCGCATAAATATTTGCTCACCCTTGCTGGTTAAAATTAACAATCGCTGTGTTGCTTTCAATCGCAATAGCCAGCTATTACTCAATCAAGCGTCTTGCTCTTGCTAATTTTTTCTGCGCAATCATTAATCATTTACTTATACGGAATGGTATAACCTCTAAAGGTGCTACAAACTAAGCTTAAAATAAATTGACCAATATCAACTCAACTTCAGCACAAAAAATTATTCTACCGCTTTACGTAAAAAACCATGACTTTGAGCTAGCATAATTTTACCTTGCTTAGCATCAACCCCTGTTAATATTAATAAAATAGCTAATTTGGCGTTATTTTCTGCCTGCGCTAAGGCATTTTTGGCTTCTTGATAATCACAATGAGTTGCTTGTATTACAATGCGTATAGCTCGAGCATAAAGTTTTTCATTACTAGAATTTACATCAACCATTAAATTGCGATAACTTTTGCCGCTACGGATCATACTAGCGGTACTTAACATATTTAAAATGAGCTTTTGTGCGGTTCCTGATTTCATTCTTGTTGAACCAGTTAATGCTTCAGGTCCCACTACTGCACATAAATTAATATCAGCAATATCACTAACCACTTGTTTAGGTGAACAAGACACACCAACGACTGTAGCACCTAAATTTTTACCATATTGCATCGCCGAAATAACATAAGGTGTACGCCCACTTGCAGCAATACCAACTAAAATATCATTATGATTAAAATTTATTTTTTCTAAATCGTCAATGGCTCCTTGGGCATTGTCTTCAGCCCCCTCAACCGCTTTATAAATAGCGTTATCGCCACCAGCAATAATGCCTACTACTTGTTTATCACTCACACTAAAAGTTGGTGGGCATTCAACAGCATCTAATATTCCTAAACGACCACTAGTACCTGCACCGATATAAATTAACCGCCCACCAACAGCAAATGCAGCGACAATTTTATCGACGGCTTGTGCGACTTGCGGTAGTATTTTTTCCACCGCTAAAGCCACTTTTTTATCCTCATTATTAATTTTTTTTACTACCGATAAACTATCTAACAAATCAATATCTAATGTATTTTGATTTTGTGCCTCGGTAGCAATATTTTTTAGCTCTTCCACGAGTTTATTTTGTTTTTTTAATGACATAAGTTTACTTTACTCTTTTTTTATCGGCTCTAAAGCGAAAAACTGTTGCGCTAAAAAACAAGCTCCATCTAACGCATTACCTTCTGCGGTTATCAAGTGTTGTTGATATTTAGTTGCGAGGTAAGGTTGTGTTGCTTTAGCCAATCCACCGAGTAACACTAACGGTAAATGAGTCTTTGCCAGTGTTAATTGTATAAGTTGTTCAACTGCCGCTAAATGCTGTTTTAACAAGGTGTTCGCTACAGGGCAAGTGGATGCTAAAGAAAAAATCAATGGGGCAAATTTTGCAAAATCATAAGGTTTAGCGGTACTTAACCAAGTTAACCTATCAAGGCGTTCTTTACCGATAACATCACTAATTTGTGCGGTTAGTTTACTGTTAATGGTTCCTTTATTTTCTAATTCATTAATGGTTGCTTGCACTGCAGCTAGCCCTAATTTAGCACCACTGCCTTCATCTCCCACAGTAAATCCCCAACCACCAACTAAATAACTATCCCCATTATCATCTAAACGAAAACCAACAGAGCCAGTGCCTAAAGCAACGACGGCAACCGCTTCACCATTATTAGCACCATAAGCTGATATTTTTGCATCACTGCAAATGATTAATTTTACAAAAGGCATGGCAAGTGCTTCTTTTAACTGTTGTACTCTTTCTTTATTTTCTGCGCCAGCCAAGCCAAATACGGCTGAAATATGATGAACATTACAGTGGTTATTATTTGAATTATTGTCTTCATTAACTTGGGACTTTTCTTCTATTTGTGCTTGATGAATAACTTGCCGACATAAGTGAGTAATAGTAGATAAAGCGCCATTAAAATCATTGGTTAATGAGGATGGTCCACCTTGTGCGTGCCAATGCTGCCCCGTTTGTATATTAACTAAGCGTGCTAATGTTTTGCTAGCACCGCCATCAATACCTAATGCATATTTTTCTAATAATTCTTTTTTTAATAATTGCGCCATTAAGTAAATACCTCGATATTTTTTTTGATCATATTAGTATTCTTTATGTACGTTTTCCCCATATGCATACACGGTTAGCGGATTTAACGCTTACTCTGCATTTAGTTCTACGAACTGACATTTAAACGGAGTTCTATTGTATCTGTACCTGCCGATTTATCGTAAACTTCAGCCTTTTTGAATTATACTCTTTAGGCCATACCATCGGTAAGCTTTGATTAGTCAGCGTTTATCAATAAATCATTGATGACAAGTCCTTGTTTAAATACGACTATGCTCTGAGTTTATTTAAGTATGTTACTCATTTTATTCTCTTTGATATGCAAAATTTGACTGACTCTAGTTTTAAGAGCGGGTACTACATTAGTTACAAACCAAGGATTCTTTTTAAGCCATATATTATTACGTGGACTAGGATGCGGAAGAGGTAAAAGATTAGGTAAATAATTTTTCCAATTTTCTACTAATGTCGTAAGCGAGACTCCTTTTTCATTCATATGATATGCTTGTGCATATTTACCTATGACTAAAGTAAGCTCAACATTTTCTAAAAGTTTTAAAAGTTGCGAACGATATGCAATAGCACATTCTTTTCGTGGTGGAAAATCACCATATTTTCCCGTTCCAGGATAACAAAACCCCATTGGTAAAATAGCAACTTTCTCTTTATCGTAAAAAGTTTCTTTTGTTATACCCATCCATTCTCGTAGACGTTTTCCGCTAGCATCATTGAAAACAATACCAGTATCATGTACTTTTCTTCCTGGTGCTTGACCTACTATTAAAATTTTTGCTTTTACATCAACTTGTAAAATAGGTCTGATAGGATCAGGAATTAAACCTTTGCAAATTGTACATTGACGAATATCTTGCAATAATACATCTAATTCACTCATATTTATCCTTTTTTCAAATATTATAAAGAAATTTTTTATTGTATGAATATATGATTTTCTTGCTGATATGCATATAGTTATATTATTTCCTACAATGGAGGGCTAGAACCAAACGATACGCGACAAACTTGATAAACACCATAGGTTAATTCAAATATCTGATGAAACTGAACTATACCGTCTAAAGATGGCATATAGTTCAATTAAGATAAATATAATCGCGCAAAATATTCCCTAGAATAAATAGAAAGTTGTATAACCAAGCGTTTAAACAAACACTCTGCTGACTAAAATTCGCACATAATCAATTTTATGATATACTTATGATTAGTATGTCATTAAATCGCATATATAAATAAAATAAACCGCCTACTATAAATAAAAACAACAGTTCAATTGAGGTTGCTACTAAGTTATGTATTCATATTCACAGTTACTACTAAGAAATCTCGGCTTGAGTTTGTTATTTTATATCAGTATAGCGGTGGTATTTACCTTACTTTTTATGGAAAACATAAACCAACAACAAGCCTTTGGAAAAAAATCTATACGTTATCTTGCTGAACAAACTTTAATTACAATTGATACCTCTAACATTGATAATAATTTAAAAACAAATGTTATTAATAATACAGAAACTACGGCAAAGCAACTTGCACAAACGTTGAATAACTTATTTACGTTCAATGTAGTAGACATTTCTATTATTTCAGGTAAAAAACTATTTTCACAACAAAATAAAAATCAATATCCGTATTTTGATTTTATGGTACCTAAACCTGTTAATTTAATATTAAAAAAACAAAACGTGCGTATTCATTTTCAATTATCTTTTAATAAAGATCTTAATTTATTTCAACAATTATTATTAATATTTGCTTTAGCAATGGTTATATTTTGCTTTATTGTCACTACATTAGGTAATAAACGTTATCAAAAATTATATAAAGGGATCGGCGAGCAGATAAAAAAACAATTTTCACAAATTCTTAAAAACAAAAAAATCTATTCTGATAGTACTTTTGACTATTTAAAAGAAGGTATTAGTGAAATAAAATCACTAATCGAATCACAGCAAAAAAGCTCTCTTATTTTAGAAGAAAAAGCCTTCACCGATACTATTACGGGTTTAAATAATCGTAATAAATTTGTTCAATATTTTGAGAATAATGTTACTAAAGATGGTGATGCTAAATTTGGTGTATTAATTATAACGCGTTGTTCTGAGTTGCAATCTATTAATAAGATCAGAGGTTTTAATGAAGGTGATCGCTATATAAGTAAAGTTGCTAAAATAATGCAGTCAGCCGTTATGCAATTTACAGGCGGGCAAATATTTAGAATGAATAGTTGTGATTTTGCCACTATATTACCTAATCGGCAATTACCCGATGGTGAAAAATACGCAAAAATATTAACGGATAAATTTAATGAATACAAACAAGCTTCCGATTTAGACTCTATAGCCTATACGGGACTCATTGCCTTTAATTGGCAATCGCCTTTAGGGGAATTACTCGCTTTAGTCGATACTGCCATTAGTATTGCGCAAACTCAAAATATTAATTCTTGGTTTGCACAAAAAGACGCAAATATTTTAAAAGATCCTAGTGCCACTTATGGAAATAAAAATTGGCGTCAAGAAATAGAGCATGTTATTGAACAAAAAAGGGTTTCATTATTAGTTCAGCCTATTCAACCCAATTCTCGAAATTCTAAGGTTTATGGTGAAATATTGGCGCGCTTTATTAACTCAAATGACGAAATGCTACCCACGGTATCCTTTATCGCTATGGCTGAAAAATTAGATAAAATTGTTGATATTGATCGTTTGATTATTGAAAAAGCTATTGAAGAAATTAAAAATAAAAATTTGCTTGATAAAAGTTTTGGCTTAAATATTAGCTCTCGCTCTATTAGTGATGAACATTTTTTAATTTGGCTTGAACGTAGACTATTAAAAGAACATCAAGTTGCTTCACGCTTAGTTTTTGAAATAACTGAATATGGTTTACAGCAAAACATTAGAAATAGTAAACGTTTTATTGATTTATTACACCGTTCTGGCGCTCGTATTACGGTAGAACGTTTTGGTATTAGTTTAACCTCATTTAAGTTTTTTAAAGATTTAAAGCCTGATTTTATCAAAATGGATAGCACTTATACTCGTGACATTGATGAGGATAAAAACAATCAATATTTTATTCGTTTGATGGTGGATTTAGCTCACCGTTTAAGTATTAATGTATTAGCGGAAAGTGTTGAAACATTAGAAGAAAAGCATACCTTAGAAAAATTATTTATTGATGGCTGTCAGGGTTACTATATAGATAAACCAATGTCGCTTTAGTTGCTAACTCTCTTGTTATGTTTTATTTGTCTATTAAAATACACGTTATTTGAGATAAAAGTTAAATAACCTTACTACTGATGTGTTGTTATCTGTTTAATAAAGTCAGATAATAGTAACAATTTTAATAAACTAACGATTTTATAAATGGTTGATTATCTACTGCTGCTTGTCGGCACAGTGTTAGTAAATAACTTTGTTTTAGTTAAGTTTCTTGGTTTGTGCCCATTTATGGGGGTTTCTTCTCGTACAGAAACAGCAATAGGTATGTCATTTGCGACTACTTTTGTTATGACAATAGCCTCGCTACTTAGCTACTTAGTTAATAATTATATTTTAGCCCCTCTTGGTTTAGACTATTTAATGACCATGGCTTTTATTTTAGTCATTGCTGTTGTTGTGCAATTTACCGAGATGGTTGTTCATAAAACTAGCGCAAACTTATATCGTACCTTGGGCATATTTCTGCCCCTAATTACAACCAATTGTGCCGTATTAGGTGTTGCACTACTAAATATTTATCAACAACATAACTTTTTTGAATCCATTATTTATGGTTTTGGTGCTGCTTTAGGATTTTCACTCGTTTTAATCATGTTTTCTGCTATGCGTGAAAAATTGGCAAGTGCTGATGTGCCAATGCCCTTTAAAGGACCAGCTATCGCGTTGATCACTGCTGGATTAATGTCTCTTGCCTTTATGGGCTTTACTGGATTAATAAAACTGCAATGAGCATTTTAATAGCTATACTCGTTTTAGGTGGTATGTGTTTATTCTTTGGTGCATTACTTGGCTATGCAGCGGTAAAATTTAAAGTTGAAGGTGATCCTTTAGTAGAACAACTAGATGCTTTATTACCTCAAACGCAATGCGGACAATGCGGATATCCAGGGTGTAAACCTTATGCTCAAGCAATCGCTAATGGCGAAGCCATTAATAAATGCGCGCCTGGTGGTGAAGATACCATAAAAAAAATTGCTAACTTAATGGGGGTCGATGTACAACCATTAGATGAAAGCCATGCCCAAGACAATACTCCTAAAGTTGCTTTTATTATTGAAGAAGATTGCATAGGCTGTACTAAATGTATTCAAGCCTGCCCTGTAGATGCCATTATTGGCGCCGCAAAACAAATGCATACCATTATTGCTGATGAATGTACGGGTTGTGACTTATGTGTAGCACCCTGCCCTGTAGATTGCATAAAAATGATCCCTATCGCGCAAACAACTCATAATTGGCAATGGGATCTAAACCGCATTAACGTAAAAACTATCGACGCAGATGATTATTCAAATAAACAAAGCAATAACGTTAAAACCAATACAACAGAAGAAGTAAATGTCTAATGGGATCTATACTAGCAAGAATTAAACAAGGTCGCTGGTGGAAATTTCATGGTGGTATTCATCCACCAGAGCAAAAATTTTTGACTATGCATAAACCTATTCGCAATCTACCTTTGCCTAAAGTACTCGTGCTTCCATTAAAGCAACATATTGGTCAAAAAGGTGATATACAAGTTAATGTAGGTGATAATGTTCTCAAGGGGCAACCACTAACGAATAGTCCACATCCAATGGCAGTGCCTATTCATGCACCAACAAGTGGGATCATTACTGAAATAAAAAATACCCTTGTGGCTCACCCTTCTGGTTTAAGTGAATTATGTATATTTATAAAGCCTGATGAAAAAGAGGAATGGGTAGCACGTCATATCTGTCAAGATTATAAACAATTAAGCGCTCAAGAAATATTAACCAAAATAACAAATGCTGGTATTGCGGGAATGGGCGGTGCTGGCTTCCCAACTAATGTAAAAATTAATACTAAAGTAGCCACTAAATTTCTAATCATTAATGCTGCTGAATGTGAACCTTATATTACTGCCGATGATTTATTAATGAGAGAGCATAGCAGTGAAATAGTTGATGGCATAAAAATATTAAATAAAGTTTTATCGGCTGAACAAATATTAATTGCTATTGAAGATAATAAGCCAGAAGCAATTAAAGCCTTAAAAAAAGTAACGGGATCACTCGATAATTTTCATGTATGCGTTATACCAACCATATATCCAACAGGCGGTGAAAAACAGCTTATTACCCGATTAACAGGTTTAGAAGTTCCACAAGGTGGATTACCTAGTGCATTAGGTATAGTAGTACAAAATGTAGCAACCTGTTTTGCAGTAGCGGATGCTGTGATCAACGATATTCCATTGATCCGCCGTGTGGTAACTGTTACAGGTAAAGCGCTAGAAAAACCTCAAAATGTGTGGGCTTTACTCGGCACCCCGATAAAACATTTACTTACTCAATGTGGATACCAAAAACAATCGCCTGAACATTTGATCATGGGCGGCCCTATGATGGGCTTTAGCTTACCTTCAATTGATATAAGTATTACCAAAACAAGTAATTGTATTTTAGCCCCAAGCACAAAAGAAATTCCTAAAGATAATAATGAAGTTGACTGTATTCGTTGTGGTCAATGCGCAGACGTTTGCCCTAGCCAATTATTACCACAAGAATTGCAATGGTTTGCAAAAGCTAAAGATCATGACCAATTACAAAAATTTAATTTATTTGACTGCATCGAATGTGGAGCTTGTGCTTATGTTTGTCCTAGCCAAATTCCTCTCGTACATTATTATCGTATTGCGAAAGCTGAAATTAGACAGCAACAACAACAAGATTTAAAAGCAGAAAAAGCAAAAGCACGTTTTGAAGCTCGTAAACAGCGACTAGCACAAGAAAAAATTAAACGCGAAGAAAAGCATCGAAAAGCAGCTGAAGCTAGAAAAGCAGCAATGAATAGTAATACCGCTCAAGCAAAAGACGCTAAGTCAGCCGTTGCCGCAGCATTAGCTCGTGCTAAAGCAAAAAAAGCTCAAGCAAGTGATGACAACAATGATAAAAAATCACAAGTTAGCGCAGCAATAGCAAGGGCTAAAGCTAAAAAACAAGCTAAAGATGGTATAGCAACAAATAAAACGACCACAGCAAAAACGAGTGATAGGTTAACAAAAGAAAAAAATGCTGATGACCAAGAGGTACTCGACTCAATAACAAGCAGCAATACAGAGACAACTAAACCAAATACAAAAAAACAAAACAGTAATGATAATAATAACGAGACTGCAACTAAAGAAAAAGTATTAACTAAAGCTGAAAAAATAGCATTAGCGGTAGCTAAAGCTAAAGCGAAAAAAGCAGCTGAGAATAGTTCAACTCACCATACTGACTCTAATTTAAATAGCATTGATAATGATATTAACAATCAAAATAATACTGATGATATTAATGCCAAAAAACAACGTATTGCCGTAGCAGTGGCTAAAGCCAAGGCTAAAAAACAACAGCAATCTACTGAATCTAAAAATAACCAATCAAAAGAGTCTTCTTAAATATGGCCTTTTTTATCGCTAGCTCTCCGCATGAACATAATCGTAATAAAACCTCACAATTAATGCGTTTAGTTATTTACGCTACAATTCCAGGTGTATTTGCCCAATGGTACTTCTTTGGTTGGGGTAATTTAATTCAAATTAGTATCGCTGTTTGTTGCGCTTTACTAACCGAATTTACTGTACTGTCATTACGTGAAAAACCTAATGGAAAAGCTATCAAGCATCAATTATTCGATGGCAGTGCTATATTAACCGCAGTATTACTTGGTATTGCTGTACCTGCACTGGCACCATGGTGGATCATTGTTATAGGTGCTGTATTTGCAATTTTAGTCGTTAAACAGTTATATGGTGGCTTAGGACATAATCCTTTTAATCCAGCAATGGCAGCTTATGTTTTACTACTTGTTTCATTTCCTGTACAAATGACTAACTGGCAACCGCCATTATCATTAATGTCTACTCATTTAGATTTTGCCAACACTTTATCTACTATTTTAACTGGCTACACGAATGAAGGTTATTCTGTTGCACAATTACGTACCCACATTGATGGCTACACAATGGCAACTCCATTAGATACTTTAAAAACTAATTTAACATTAGGTTTAACTATTGATGAAAGCCGAAAAAATATGGTTTTTGGTGAAAATTTTGCTTTAGGTTGGGAATGGATCAACTTAGGTTTTTTAGCTGGAGGATTGTTTTTACTTGCCAAAAAGGCTATTCATTGGTCAACTCCTGTTAGCTTTTTATTAAGCATTTTAATTTTTACTTTTATTGCTTATACAATAAACCCTGGCATGAATGCACCAACAATGTTTCACTGGTTATCGGGTGGTACCATGTTAGGTGCATTTTTTATTTTAACTGATCCCGTATCAGGTGCAACGAGTGTTAAAGGTCGCTTAGTCTTTGGAGCGCTTGCTGGTTTTATTTTCGTCATTATTCGTCACTTAGGTGGCTATCCTGATGGGGTAGCTTTTGCTGTACTACTTTGTAATATGGCCGCTCCTTTAATTGACTTATACACGAAACCTCGTACTTATGGCCAAATAAATTCAAATAATACCACGAAGGAGCTGACTTAATGAATATAAGTATTCAAAAAAACAGTCGCGTTTTAGCACTTTTTGCCATTGTTTGCACCGCTATTGTTGGCATAGTACACGAAACGACTAAAAATAGAATTGCTATTCAAAAGCAACAACATTTATTAAATATTTTACATAGTATTATTGCTCCTGAACGATTAAATAATAATATTTATCAAGATTGTTTAACTATCACCAATGCAGAACTCGGTACAGTAACACCACAAAAAGTTTATTTAGCTAAATATAATGATAAACCAGTTGCAGCAGCTATAACCACCATTGCTCCTGATGGTTATAATGGTAATATTGAGTTAATTGTCGCATTAAATATGAACGATACGATCAGTGGTGTAAGAGTATTAGAACATCAAGAAACACCAGGATTAGGTGATAATATAGACGAACGAAAAAGTCCATGGATACTCTCTTTTAATGATAAAAAAATTCCAGCCGAAAAAGATAGTCAATGGCACGTTGCTAAAGATGGTGGTATATTTGATCAATTTACAGGCGCAACCATCACCCCCAGAGCCGTTGTTAAAGCGGTAAAGAAAACGGCTCGTTATTTCAAACAACATAAACAAGAACTCTTTAACCAAAAGGCTAATTGTCGAGGTAATTCATGAGCTTACTTAATACAGAATACAAAGAAATAGCTTGGCAAGGTTTATGGAAAAATAATCCAGGATTAGTACAAATTTTAGGTTTATGCCCTTTACTTGCTGTAACGTCAACCATTACCAATGCTTTAGGTTTAGGTTTAGCAACAATGTTAGTGCTAATTGGCTCTAATGTTACCGTCTCTTTAGTCCGTCAGTGGGTCCCTAAAGAAATTCGTATTCCTATTTTTGTTATGATTATTGCTGCCTTTGTAACTTGTGTTCAACTATTGATGAATGCTTTTACTTATGGCTTATACCAATCTTTAGGTATTTTTCTACCGCTTATTGTTACTAACTGCACTATTATTGGCCGAGCAGAAGCTTATGCGTCTAAAAACCCTGTTAAAAAAGCCTTTTTTGATGGCTTGATGATGGGATTAGGTTTTGCGCTTTTATTGTTAGTGCTTGGTGGTATTCGTGAAATATTAGGACAAGGTACCTTGTTTGATGGCGCTCAATTACTCTTAGGTGATTGGGCAAGCTCATTAAAAATTGAAGTTTTTCATTTTGATAATAAATTTTTATTGGCTATTTTACCACCCGGTGCTTTTTTTACATTAGGTTTTTTAATCGCAGGAAAAAACTATATTGATGCAAAAGTTGCTACTCGTAAACCAAAAGTGGAAGAAAAAACTATTGAGCGAATGCGTGTTAATTTTGATGCACAATAGTTTCTCATTAAATCACTTTAATAAATTTAATAAAATAATACCATGAATAAAGCCAAACGCCTTGAAATATTAACACGCTTGCGTGATAACAATCCCCACCCAACAACTGAGCTAAACTTTTCATCATCCTTTGAGTTGCTTATTGCCGTACTTTTATCTGCACAAGCCACTGATGTTAGTGTTAACAAAGCAACGGCTAAACTTTACCCTGTTGCCAATACCCCACAAGCAATACTTGATTTAGGAATCGATGGTTTAAAATTTTATATTAAAACTATTGGCTTATTTAACACCAAAGCAGTTAATACCATTAAAACTTGCCAAATGTTGATTGACTTACATGGTGGAGAAGTTCCAGAAAATAGAGCCGCTTTAGAGGCCCTACCTGGCGTAGGACGTAAAACGGCTAATGTTGTTCTTAATACTGCCTTTGGCTGGCCTACAATTGCTGTCGATACGCATATATTCCGTGTATCTAACCGTACTAAGTTCGCCATGGGCAAAGACGTTGATAAAGTGGAAGCGAAACTTGAAAAAGTAGTGCCAAAAGAATTTAAAGTTGATGTTCATCATTGGCTTATTTTACATGGTCGTTATATCTGTATAGCCCGTAAACCCAAATGTGGTAGTTGTATAATTGAAGACCTATGTGAGTTTAAAGATAAAATTGATTCGTGATAATTCACACTAAAAATAAAGTGAAGATGGCATAAAAAAGCAAGACTGTGACCTTAATGCCAGCAAACATTTTATTGCTAATTTACGCGCTGCTCACCCGAGAAAAAAATTTATAATTTGTGGTGATGCTTTAATATCAAACCAATCCATGATTATTGTAGTGGATAGGGCTCAGTTAATGGATTTAATACTACATCCTGACAACTATGAGGTGGGCGCCACGAAAAATCATTAAAAAGATAAAAATGAAATAATAGACTTGAATGTCTAGCTTGACTTGTGCCTGCTAATAAATATTAACATTAAAGGGAATGCAAGAAAAAGCTGAAAAATGACAATAGGGGAAATTTGGACTCAGTAAATGCTCAATCACCGATAATTACTGAAAGCAAATACTAGAGGTTACTCTTTTTTATTTATTAAGGTATTATCTAGTTATATCACTTTTTACATTATACATTATACATTATTGAAAAATATGCCTTTAACCATTAAACGCACTTGGCCCATATCAGTGCAAGCTTTACTTGTTCCTTCATTTATAATGTTACTTGCCCTTTTCGCTTTTGTTTTTAATGATCATTTAAGTGACTTATTTGTTTATAATCGCAATTTAATAGCCAATGGGCAATGGTGGCGTTTATTAACTGGACATTTTTTTCATACCAACTTAAACCATTTATTACTTAATTTAGCGGCTCTAATAATGCTTTGGGCATTACATGGTCATTTTTACACTGTTAAAAACTATGCTGGGTTATTTTTGTTTTCAGCATTAAGTTGTAGTTTAGGCTTATTCTTTTTCGACAGTGAATTACAAGAATATGTCGGCTTATCTGGCGTATTGCACGGTGTTTTTGTATTTGGTGCTGTTATGGATATTAAACAAGGTGATAAAACGGGCTATCTATTGTTTATCGGTGTTTGGTTAAAAATAGCACATGAGCAAATTTATGGTGCCAGTAGTGATGTTATTAACTTAATTGGAGCTAATGTTGCGGTAGACGCTCATTTATGGGGAGCTATAGGTGGTTTGTTTTTTAGTGCTATCTATTTGCTGAACTTACACCAGAAATGAATTATCTCGCGCCAAGGCTTTTCGCTTTAGCTCAAATTCGCTACGCGAATAGTGGTATCTTATTATGTTAAGTTTAAAAAGCTTTACGCCGCAAGCGGCGATAAATTGAATCTGAGATGATTAAAACCTATATTAACAAAGCCGTTTTAATGATGGCTTTGTTTACATAAATTACCATAGAAAAGTTACACAACCCAAGCTCTTTGTTCATCCATTCCCATCGCTAAAACAAAAGGTTTGTCTTTTTGTTGGCGAATAAAATCTTGCTTACAAGCCATATTTTGCCAATTATGCTTAATTAAACTTTGTCCTGTTGCACCACCTAATGTTATGCCTGGGCCTAAAATAATGAGTTTATCTGGTGCAAATTCTTTCACGGCTACTTCAATCGCTTTAGTAAAATCATAATAATCGTCTACTTGTCGACCTAAAGTGTATTCCCACAATTTATCCGTATCAGTACTATAATGTTGCCAAATTTTACCTTGTCCATCGATTAACGGTATTTTAGGTTGCTTAAATAAATCTTTACTTAATAATTGTTTGGCTTGTTTTGCGGTTTCAGTTAATAGTGGCGTATGAAATGCAGCATGATTAAATAAATTCATCGGATATCTATCATCAATATTTTCAAGGCGCTGTTCAAGCTGCTTTAAACCCGCTTTATTGCCACCCATAACAATAAAGCCACCGAGCTTAATAGACGTATAAACTTCACAATTATCAAGCTCGTTAACAACTTGCATTACCTCAGTGACATGAGCAATTTTAGCGGTATCTTCACACCAATTATCATCTACAATAGGATAAATAATTTGCCCGCCGATCACGCCATTTTTCATCATTGAACCCATGGTATTAATGAGTTCAATAGCGCCTTGCTCATCAAGCGCACCAGCTACAGCAAGTGCTATGTACCAGCCCATAGAGTTACCCGTAACTGCAACAATGTCGTATTCATCTTTATCTATTGCTTCAAAATCACCTTTTGAGCAAGCATAAATTAATGATGAGGCATTTTCACCTGAGGTATGCAAACGCATATTATAATTAGGCATTTTATCGAGTTCTTTCACTGTTACTTGGTTTTGTTTACTTCGGTGAGCATCAATAATCGACAAAATATTAGTCTTGTCGCTATGAAAGCGGTGAAAATAACCGAGTTCATCTTTATTATAAGTACCACGACCCGGGCAAATAACCACAGCTCGCTGTTTTTGTTTATTAGTACCCTTTATTGCAGGATTCGTCATGGGTTAATCTCTCTCATACAAGCTAGTTATTTTATTATCGCTATTATGAGTTGCTGTCATAGCCAATACAGTAGCAACAATCTCATTTGTTGATGGTAGAACTGTGGTTGCTGCACTACCTAAAGGAATAAAACAATCTTCGGCGGTTATGCGGTTAATTTTAGGTAAGGCAAGATTTTTATCTTGGCAATTCTCATTAATTATAGTGACAATCGCCTCACTAATAGAGGCAGTTTGACGACACTCATCAACAATTAATACTTTATAAAAACTATTAATCGCTTGCATAATTTCGTTCGAATCAAGTGGCGCTAACCAACGCAAATCAACCACTTTTACATTGATATTTTGTTGCTGCAATCTTGCTTGCGCTTGGCGAGATAAGTAATAACCGTTGCCGTAAGTGATAATACAAACGTCATTTGCACCATAATCGCCGTTATAAACACTACTTACTGAACCTAATTTTAATGGTTGATGAGCTTGAGCTGGTGGTAAATAATCAAACGCCCATAAATCATCACCTTTTTCGAGTAAATCACGGGTCATATAAAGCGCAATAGGTTCGATAAAAATCACCACACGTTGTTGCTCTTGTGCCATTTGTACACAAGTACGCAGCATATCCACCGCATCAGCTCCGTTTGATGGGCAAGCGATAATAACCCCTGGAATATCACGAAATACCGCAAAAGAGTTATCGTTATGAAAATGACCACCAAAGCCTTTTTGATAAGCTAAACCCGCAATACGAATAACCATACCATTGGTATATTGACCATTAGAGAAAAATGGTAGCGTTGCCGCTTCACCACGAATTTGATCTTCCGCATTATGCACATAAGCTAAAAACTGAATTTCAGGAATAGGTAAAATGCCGTTATGTGCCATACCAATAGCAAGCCCTAAAATAGATTGTTCATCAAGTAAGGTATTGATCACACGATTACTACCAAAACGTTCATGTAATTTAGTCGTTACATTATAAACGCCACCTTTTTTACCAATGTCTTCACCACACAGCACAATATTGCTGCGTTCAGCCATTAAATCGAGTAACGTCCAGTTAATTAATTTTGCTAAATGCTGTTTTTTACTGAGGTTATGTTTGTCGTGTTTAAATAATTGCGCGCGTTGTTCATCACTTTGAGGTACGCGAGTAACCATTTTATTTTGTTGCGGTAATATACTTGCTTTAACTTCACTGGCACTGGTTAAACGTGGACGACTCGCCGCTTGCTCCCCTATTAATGCAATCCGTTGCTCTAAGTTTTGATAAATATCAACAACTTGCTGTGGTGTTAAAATATTATTTTCAACTAAAATACGCGCGGTGTGTAATAACGGATCTTGCTTTTCAGTCGCTTCAATAGCACTTAATTCACGGTAAACAAATTCTGCATCAGAACCCGCGTGACCTAACAAACGTACGGTTCGAATATGTAAAAACACTGGTTTTTTCAGTTTTCTCGCGATATGTTCAGCACGTTTTGCCGTTTGATAAGTATCAAGTATATTTAAGCCATCACAATATAAATATTCAAGCCCTGCTCTATGTTGATAATTAGCAGCAACCCAACCCTGTGGCGTAGAAGTAGAAATACCAATACCATTATCTTCACAAACCAATACTAATGGCATAGGCATTGATTGATATGCTGCCCATGCTGCCGCATTAATAGCGCCCTGCGCGGTTGAATGATTTGATGAGGCATCACCAAAGTTACAAATAACCACACTGTCATCAGGCATTTCACCCGTAATGTTTATTCGCTTAGTTAACGGTACACTAAACGCTGCCCCTACAGCTTTGGGCAAATGCGAGGCAATCGTGCTAGTTTGTGGTGGTATGAATAACGATTTAGAGCCTAAAACTTTATGGCGACCACCCGAAATAGGATCGTTTTTTGAAGCGGCAAACGATAACAACATATCATAAAGTGTGGTTTCACCTGGGACTTGCTTACCGCGTTGAATAGCAAAAGCGCCACTGCGATAATGTAAAAATGCCATATCGGTTGGGCGAAACGCTTTAGCATAAGCGGCATTGCCTTCATGACCTGAGCTACCTATAGTATAAAAACTTTGCCCTTTTTTCTGCATCACACGCGATTGTAAATCGAGTACTCGACTCATCACTTGTGTTTCAAATAAGTCAATTACATCGCTATCGTTTAAATCGACATCAGCGGGTGTTAAGGAACAAGACGATTGCGGAAAGTTTTTATTTAATACATTTTTTTTGAAATTTTCTTTAACTAAAGTATTACGGTCTAGCATGTGTACTCCACATGATTATTTTATTTAAATCAAACGATTGTAGATTGACACCAGCGCAGTGAGACTCAACAGTCGACCTACAAAAATTTATTTATTCTATTTAAACGAATATTAGTAGAACGCTTGAATACCTGTTTGCGCACGACCCAATATTAACGCGTGCACATCATGTGTACCTTCATAGGTATTCACCGCTTCAAGATTCATGACATGACGAATAACATGAAATTCATCGCTAATACCGTTACCGCCGTGCATATCACGTGCTATGCGCGCAATTTCTAACGCTTTACCACACGAATTACGTTTAATTAAAGAGATTGCTTCAACAGCCAATTTATCTTCATCCATTAAGCGACCCGCTTGTAAACACGCAAATAAACTCGTGGTTATATCCGTTTGCATATCAGCCAATTTTTTCTGGATAAGTTGTGTTGCTGCTAATGGGCGACCAAATTGCTCACGATCAAGAGTATATTGACGAGCGGCGTGCCAACAAAATTCTGCCGCTCCTAAAGCGCCCCAAGCAATACCATAACGCGCTTTATTTAAGCAACCAAATGGGCCTTTTAAACCACTAACATTGGGTAGCATATTTTCTTTTGGTACAAAAACATCTTCCATGACTATTTCCCCCGTAATAGAGGCTCGTAATGAAAACTTACCTTCAATTTTGGGCGCAGATAAACCCGCCATACCTTTTTCTAAAATAAAGCCGCGAATGACACCGTCTAATTTACCCCAAACAATAAATACATCAGCAATGGGTGAATTGGTGATCCACATTTTAGTGCCGTTTAGTTTAAAGCCACCGTCAACTTTAATCGCTTTAGTTGCCATACTTGCAGGATCTGAGCCTGAATTTGGCTCAGTTAAACCAAAACAGCCAACATATTCACCCGTCGCCAATTTGGGCAAATACTTCATACGTTGTTCTTCGCTGCCGTACGCGTATATTGGATGCATAACCAGTGATGATTGCACACTCATTGCACTACGATAACCACTATCAACACGCTCAACTTCACGCGCAACTAAACCATAAACAACATAATTAACACCAGCACAACCATACTTTTCGGGAATGGTTGCCCCTAATAAACCTAACTCACCTAATTCTGTCATTATTTCACGATCAAAACGTTCTTCACGATTAGCGGTTAAGACTCGAGGCATTAATTTTTCTTGGCAATATTGATGCGCACTATCACGGATCATACGCTCGTCTTCGGTTAATAAAGAATCAATTGAAAGTGGATCTTGCCAGTTAAAGGTAGTGCGTGACATAAGTTATCCTTAGTTTTTATAAGCCATAGTATTTGAATAGGCTATTTGTATAAAGTTTATTAGTTTATGTTAAAACTAAATTTATAATAATTTTTCTATAGTAAAATGAATAGCTACAAAGTTAAAATATTAATTAACTTTATTAGCTATAGCTTTATACTATGGGTATTTATTGAATTTCAACAGAGTCATTATGGATTTACGTGCATTACATTATTTTATCAGTATTTATGAACAAGGTAGTATTAGCAGTGCCGCTAAAGCTTGCTTTGTCGCTCAACCTTCTATTTCCGCTTCAATTCAACTACTAGAAAAAGAATTGGCAATACAATTATTTTTTCGCCATGCTCGAGGTGTAAAAGCAACAGATGCAGGCAAACAGCTCTACCCATTAGCCAAAAAACTGTTAGGCCAAGCAGATGCAATTAAATCTCTTTTTGTGCAAAAAAATGAAAAAATTCCCGTCAGTCTTGGTTTAACAAAAGGTTTGGGGGTCGCTCGTATGAGTGCGCTGCTAAAAGATTTCACCACATCATTAGAATCTATCGAATTGACTTTAGTGTCGCCAAATGAACCTTGTGATGCAAAAATCATTGCCATAGAAGAATGCCACAACGATGATAATTTTATTGCTATGTGGCAAGAGGATTACGTATTAGCTTTACCACATAATCATATTTTATCATTAAAAAATGAAATTGAATTAGACGATTTGCATCAACAACCTTTTATTCAGCGCACGCCTTGCAGTGCTTGGCAACCTTTTGTTAGTGAGCTAAGCACAAAGCAAATTAATATTGATGTGCGCGCCAAAATTCAAACTATTGATTATGCACTTGGCTTAGTTAGTGCGGGAGTTGGTCTAGCGTTGCTGCCTTTATATAATGAATTAGAGCAGTACAGTGATATAAGTTTTAGAAAAATTAAAGGGGTAAAATTAACTCGAAAAATTGGCTTGGTGTATAAACAAGAAAACCGAGTAACTAGTCTGTTAAAACAGTTAATTACTCGGCATTGCTAGAGGTAAATAGGATCGTTTTTCTTAAATAAAGAAGAACAATGACGATACTATAGTGTAATAGTAATTGTTGTGCCTTTACCCGTTTGACTTTGCAATTTAATATTGGCAGTTAATTTATTTTTAACTATATCTTCTACAGTACTCATTCCTAGACCTAAATAACCACGTTCTGGCTTAGTGGTAAAAAATGGCGTAAAAATTTCTTGCTGAGTTTTCTTATCCATACCCGCACCATTATCCTGAACAACAAGTTTAGCCCCACCTTGCGGTGTTTTTTCAATCAATATTGATATTTTACCGTTACCTTTATTATCAAAACCGTGTTTTATTGAATTATTAACTAGGTTTAATAAAACCAAAGCAATATGGCCAGGAATTGAATTAACCACTAATTTACTTTCACCAGCGAAAATATATTGAATATTACTTGCTTGAAATTCTACACTGAAAAGACTCATCAGCTTATTAATATAAGCCACTAGATCAAAAGATTGTTTTTCATCTTCATCTTGATCCGTCGCTATTTGATTATAATTTTCTAATAAAGCTACTGCAGGTTTAAGTGTTTCAATATTTTTCAAATCTTTTATTTCAACACTATGCTCTAATGCATCTTCAACTGAATTACCTGCAGCATATGTAACATCGGAAGCGATATAACCTAATGCTGCTATATTTTCAGATTTTACTAGCTGTTGTTCTCTCGTTGCTAGAGTTGACTGAGCTTCTTTAGCAACCTTCTCTGCTTCATTAATTATCGCGGTAGATTTTTTATTTCTACTCCAAAATAAACCTGCTATTGCTAAAGCCACTAATGCGATAATTAAAGCAATATAAAACAAATTACTATAGTTTGCTAATTGCTTATTTTGTTTTTTCACTTTGGCCAATTGACTAATTTGAGTTTTAACTAGTTTTTCTTGTTTAGCTATTTTTTCAGATAATTCTTTAATTTTAGCTTCTTGTTGCGCTGACTTTTCTGCTTCAGCTCCTAACCATTCTTCCTTGGTCATATTTAACTGTTTAGTTTTATCCGCAAGATTTTTACTTAATTTTTCTACTTTTTTAGTCGCTGATGCAAGTGTTTTTTGTTGCTTATCATTTTGTTTTTGAGCTATTTTTAATTTTGCTGTTTGTTGTTTCAGAGCAAGATTATATTTGGCTAGTTTTTCTTCGTTCGCACTAAGTTTATCTTTTAGTTGAGATAACTGATTTTTTTGCTGTAAAACATATTTGTTTAAGATTTTTAATTCTTTCTTAAGTTGGTTTTGTTTAACCGCTCGTTCACTTAACGCTAGAACATGAGCATCATTTTTTCCATCTAAAAAATATGACGCTTCTGGAACTTTTAACTTTTCACGCTTGGTGTTAGCATAATTTATTTTGATGGCTATTTTACTTTTATCTTGATTAAATAAAAGATTAATCATTGTTTTAGGAGTGTTTTTATTATTTTCACTCACTAATAACACATAAGAACCGCTCGTTTTTTCTGCTATTTTAAATAAATCTCTACTTTTTGAAGACGGAATATACAATAAATTAACTTTTTTAGCTTTATTAAGACTATTAACTAAAGTAACGACAATACTTTTGTCTTTAATCGATTTATCAGCAAAATAATGGTTAAATATATTATATAATTTAGTATCTTCATAAACTCCTATTTCGAATTTAGATTTAACTGCTTGTTCAGGCCACTCTACATATTTAATAAATTTACTTACTAAAATAGCTTTTTTAGTCTCTAAAGCTGAATTTTGCGCCCAAGCCTGTCCTGTAATAACTAGGCTTAAACCTAGTATTACTAGCGTCACAAAAGATTTAAATTGTATTAGCTTTGATTTCATAACATCCCTCACAAAGAATTAAAAATAGTTTTTTTATTTTACGTGGTAATTAACTTAAATCAACACACATTAGACCAGTATTCATTTTTGTTAACTTAAATTAGTTACTAAAACAATAAAATACAGTAAGTACTTGAATAGGTGATTAAAAGGATAAAAAGTGACACTAAAATATTATTATTGTTTTACTAATGTTTTACTAAGTTAATAAATTACTTATTAAAACAAGCAATGATTGTACCAACGACAACAAACAAAGCAGGCTCTAAGTAGTTTAAATTCTAAATATTTCAGATTTAATAATATGTTACTAATCTTAGTAAATAATAGTTTAACAAAATTTAAACTTTAGTAAATCATTAGTGCTACAAATAGACTAAATAGTCACGGGGAGTTTACCTTGAGGTAAAAATTTACCCGTAATGACAGCAGCTAAAGCCTCAAAAGCAGCGCCAACTAACTGGTTATTTTTATTCTGGTATAAATTACCATCAAAACTTGTCAAAACACAATCAGACAAAGGTAAAAATTTAGCTAAATTATAAGGCGTTTTTAAGGTTATAAATATTGTTTTTTTATGATGCTTTTTTGCAAAAGATAATGCTTTTATGCTGTTATCCCCAAAATCAGAGTTTATCAAAGAATTTTTTTGAGCTAAATTATCAACACCACCTAATTCAACGGCTGTTTTTTGACTGTCACTAGCAACAATAAGTAAATCACTTTTTTTAATCTGTTGAAAAAGCGTTTCTAGATTATAGTTTTCAAGACTTGAACTCGATATTTGCCAAGGAAATTGATCTGAATACTGCTCAAGTGCCATTGTCATGGCATCACTTTGTTGTTGCTGTGGAAATAGAATATGTACTCGACGAATAGATGCTTGCCATGAATGCTGTGCTGATTTATAAACAGAGGCTTTATCTGAACTAGATTGCTCAAGGTTATTTTGTATTTCAACAATCGCATTCAGAGCTAATGCTAGCTCAACCTTTCGATGAGCAGGGCTTGCTAATACTTTATTCGCCTGAGTTATTTTCTCTTTAATTTTTTCAGGTGATAATTTTGTTACCATTATCTTCTTTTTAACCTTGAGAATACGTTCAACAGAAGCATTAGTTTGTTGCAAGGTAAGCGGATCATCTAAAATGCGTTTTGTTAATAAACTAATAAAGTTTTTAAATACTTTAATATCTGAAGGCTTACGTATTTTTATGGGCATTAAAGCAATATCAGCGCCTGCTTTAAAAGTTTTTAGTACCGCTTCTACTGGTGTGAAAAAATGACTAATGCCTGCCATATCTAACGCATCAGTGACTACTAATCCTTTATAGCCCATTTTATTACGTAATAAATCTGTTAATATTTTTTTAGATAAAGTCGCGGGTTTTATCATAGATTCACCGCGTTTATTCACCATAACTGAATTATCTAAGGCTGGATACTGAATATGTGCTGTCATGATCATGTCAACATGACTATGATCAATTGCCTGCTGAAATGGGTATAAATCAATCTTTTCAACCGTGGTTAAATTATGATTTACGACAGGCAAACCAGTATGGCTGTCTATATTGGTATCACCATGACCTGGAAAATGCTTCAGTGTTGCAATAACCCCTTGACTTTGTAAACCTTCGAGCATGGCAATACCTAAATCAGCCACCATTTTAGGGTCTTCACCAAAAGAGCGTACATTTATCACGGGATTATTCGCATTAATGTTCACATCAATATCAGGTGCGTGATCCACATTAAAACCTAAAGCATATAATTCATTACCGAGTATTTTACCAACTTTTAAGGCATACTCTGTACCGTGTTTTGCATATGTTGCGCCTATTGCCATATTGCCCGTAAAAGAGGTGGTTATATTGCGAGGTAAACGCACCACTCGCCCTCCTTCTTGATCTACAGATATAAATAACGGTAAACCAGTATCAGAACTTAATGCTGCATTTTGCAAATCACTCGTTAATTGAATGATTTGTTTACTATCAACTAAATTATCATCAAATAAAATCACTCCACCTAATGAAGTCGTTTTAATTAACTCGGCCAGTTCTTTCGGTAATCGTGTTAATGGTGTAAAACATTTTTTTTGCTCATTCACTGAAGTATTATGCGGATTATTTTGTCCTATATAACCTTCTAAGTGATTTTCTAACTCGCTTTCTGCGTTGGTATTTTCATTCATATCAGGACAATAATAGCGTAAATCAATCATTATTTTCTGTGCAACTTGTTGCTCTAATGTCATCTTTACGGGAGCCTTTTTAGCTTGATTTGTTTTATTATAAGTCAACTTTATAACCACTATGATGAATGTAAAGGCAATGAAAACAAAAAAGAATTTTTTAGTCATATTTATTATTTTATATTAATCACTTATTTAATACGCAAATAGGCGAAATAACAAGAAGCTAAGCAGCAAGTAAAACGGTTAATGTCCATAATACTCCAGCGATCCCTGCGGTTAAGGTTGCTGGAAATAATTGTGTTTTAACATGGTCCATTAAATCACATCCCGTTGTCATCGAACTTAAAATAGTGGTATCTGAAATGGGGGAACACTGATCGCCATAAATACTGCCATTTAACACCGTAGCAAAACACACCATCATAAATAACTCAGGGTTAGCTAAACCTTGTGATTGTGCAATCGTCCATGCCAGCGGCATAGCTAATGGAAACGCAATAGCGTAAGTTCCCCAGCTTGTACCCGTTGAAAAAGCAATGATCATAGTGATCACTTGTAACATGACTGGTAATGCCCAATATGGAATGTTTTTCCCTAATAAATCAACTAAATATAAACCACCACCAATTTCTTTACTAATACTACCAATAGTTATAGCAAGCATTAAAATAACAGAAGCGACAACAACCCCTTTTAAACCTTGGTTAAAACCGTCGAGTAAATCGGTTAATTTCATCCCTTTTATTAAGGCAATAATAACAGACAACATTAATGCTGCACCAAATGCCCAATTTACTTTAGGTGAACCGAGAAAAATAAAACTACTAATAGCAATAATAATTAAAACAATTAAGGGTAAAATAAACTCAATAAAATTAGGCGTGTAATACTCTGGAATACGGCTATGTTGTAGTTCCTTAGCACTTAATGGACGTGCGTCGGGTGCATCTAACTGCCCTGTTGTCGCAGCTCGTTGGTGAGCTGCACGAATACCTTTTCCACTAAATTTGGTAATATTAATACTCAGTAAAAAAGTCCCTGTTACAGCTAAAATGCTATAAAAACTAAAGGGAATGCTAGCAAAGAAAAAAGCAATTCTATCAGCCTCTGTCGCTAAAAAAGTAACACCAGGCACAAAAATTAATGCTTGAACATAGATAGGCCAAGCATTAAAAGCCAAAATTAAGGCGATAGGTGACGCGGTAGAATCAACAATATAACTCATCTCTTCATGACTCACCTTTGCTTTATCCGCTAAAGGTCTAACAGTAGTGCCCACTAAAACAGTTGAGACAGTACCACCTTGAAAAAAAATAATGCCTAACAACCAACTCACCACTTTTGCCGAACGAGCACCGCGTACAAAATGTTTAGTCATGGTTTGAGCAAAAGCATAAGCGGCTCCCGTTTTTGACCAAATACCAATTAACCCGCCTAACAACCATAAATACAACAACAATATGGCTGCCGCACTTTCACTGGCTAAACTTGGTACTAACACTTTGTCGGTAATATCAAAACGCCCCAACATAAAAGCACCAACAACAATACCGCCAAATAATGCGGTAATGGGCTCTTTGGTTAACAAGCATAAAATAATCGCAATAGCAGCGGGCAATAATGACCATAAACCAAAATGAAAACCTGGTTTAAGTAGTTGTAAAACTTTTTCACCTTTATCATTAACCTTATACACCCATTGCTCAATTAAACGCGGTTGTTCCGTTAATTGATTTAAGTGTTGCTGATTTAAAGGTGAGTTTTCATAAGCAACGGCGTGCGTAATTAATTGCTCTTTACCTTTATATTTATAAGCATCAACACCTGCTGAATTTTTATAAATTTGATAAACATAACTTTGCTCTTGCCATTGTTTACTGACATTTTGCTGGACAAACAGCGCAGCAATTAAACTTAATATAAAAATAATGAGCGCTATTTGATTATTGGTTAATGGCATATAAAGCAGAGGAATAATGAGACAATAATTAAACTATAACCTGAGGTAAAGATTTAGCAAATCATTATTATTAAATTAAGAAAAATGACGAGTAAATAATTGAATTATGGTTAGCAATAACCTTAAATTTAAGTGTACTATATCGTTATAAAATAAAAATTAAAACAACAAATACAATAACAAACGTAACAACAATAAAGTAACCATATTTTAATTTATTATGATCAAATTAGCTTTTTTATTATCACACGCGCTTATTTTTCCAAACCAACAGGATATTTACCTTGAAGTAGTAGGTAAACCTGCCAGCGCACAAAAACAAATATTTTATGCCCCTCATGAAAGTGAATTTGTTGGTAATACTTATGTGGCTGATAAAGTAAAAAAACAAGGCGGAGCCTTTATTATTATGCGCCAACAAGGTACGCGTAATGTTACTTTACACATCAAAGAACAGCAAAAAACAACCCAAGTTTATGTTGACCCTAATCGTTTATTTACCATTGCGGGTATTGCCTCCTCTATAAAAAAATTAAATCCTAAATTAAAACTAAATAGCTCAACAGCTCGAAAAGCGATAAAACGAGCCTTTAAATTAGGCAAATTTGTCTTAGCCCAACTAAATCAAGCCAAACAACCGATAACTTGGGTAGCAATGCACAATAATACCGAAGGATTTGCAGGCGATCATCAACATGGTCGAGGGGATGTCTCTATTTATCGTTATAAAAGTAAATTAGGTAAAGGCGAAAATTTTTTAATTGATGTCAATATTGCTGACTTTCATGATGAAGATAATTTATTTTATGTGACTGAACCGATAGATTTTCACATGATGCGTAAATATCATTGGAACGTCGTTTTACAAAATCCTATCGTAACAACGGATCCTAAAGAAGATGATGGTTCGTTATCGGTTTACGCGCAAATGCACCATATACGCTACATTAATATAGAAGCAGAGCGCCAAGATAAAAATCTTGGCGAAAATAGCACTAAGGCGCAACAAGAAATGGTTGACTTTATCTATTATTTAACCAGTAAAAATTATTTCTAACTTTATCTAATATATTAGTTTTTCGTTAATCACAAAAGCACCTCTACTTAACTGAACTCAAGATAAAAGTAATTAATGTTGATAAGAAGCGTTTTTTGGCTGATGTCGTAATTTATACTGACTCGGCGTCATACCATAAAACAATTTAAAACTACGGCTAAAATGGCTAGGATTAATAAAGCCTAAGTTAAAACAAACTTGGGTAATGTTTAGATGTTGTTTAAGCATAGAAGCCGCTTGTTTAAGACGTAATTGTTGTTGATAAGCAATAGGCGAACAACCTAATTGTTGCTTAAACTGAGTGTAAAAACGCGAACGACTCATACAAGCAATACGACATAACAAATCAACATCAATATTTTCACTTAAATGTTTATCAATATAAGCAAGCACCGCATTAAGCCCATTATGATCAGGTTGCTGCGTACTAAAAGAAACTAAAAAATCACGTGCTTGATGTCGCAATAACCGTACTGTCAATTCAGTAATAGCAAGCTCTACAAGGTAGTTTCTGTCAGGATGATTTTCAGTGAAAATATGTACGATACGATTTAATAATATTTGTGTTTCACTGCTGTGATGGGTGTGCAGTAATTCATCCTGATATTGCCATTGCCCAAATTCTTTTGGCATAACAATTTTTTGATTTAATTTTTGACTGATCTGTTGCACCTTATCCGTCGATATTTCAATAGCAATACAAGTTGTCGGATTATCTATTTGCGCGATAGGAAAATCTATTTCAACTTTCTTATTGGGTGCAATAACAAAAGACTCATGCGGTAAAAAAGCACTGTGATAGTGATCATTTTCAGTATGCATAATTTTTTTACCCGTAACCATACCGCAAAATAATAGCTGATCTGAGCTTAATGCCACTCTTTTAGCTTGCTGATACGTGTCATAAATACCTAACTCACATTCGTGAGCTGCAAAAGTCATTTTGTTTTCAACCAATACTTGTGGGTTATTACGATTATTTTTAATTTTTCCAGTGATCATTTAACAACTCTTTTTGGATTTTGAGTCAACTTTAATAAATTTTCAGCACATTTTATTTTATTAACTATGATTAATTAACACTCAGGTAAATTATTAACTTTAATTAATTAGAAATAACTAAATTACCTTGTCTTAACTAAAATTACAACAAAAGGAAACAGAGATGATTTATGCAGCTCCAGGCACTGATGGTGCCATCGTTAACTTTAAACAACGTTACCAAAATTATATTGGTGGTCAATGGGTTGAACCTCAGCAAGGACGATATTTTGACAATATTAGTCCGACCACAGGAAAAGTAATTTGTGAAATTCCACGTTCATGTGCCTTAGATATAGATTTAGCCTTAGATGCCGCTCATAAAGCAAAAGATGCTTGGGGAGCAACATCGGTAACCGAACGTTCAAATACTTTATTAAAAATAGCCGATAGAATAGAACAAAATATAGAAATGCTTGCTGTTGCCGAAACTTGGGATAATGGCAAAGCCGTACGCGAAACCTTAGCAGCAGATATACCATTAGCCGTTGATCATTTCAGATACTTTGCTGGTTGTTTACGCGCACAAGAAGGTTCAATTGGTGAGATTGACGAAAATACGGTTGCCTATCATTTTCATGAACCCTTAGGCGTAGTGGGACAAATAATTCCATGGAATTTTCCTATATTAATGGCCGCATGGAAACTTGCTCCAGCCTTAGCAGCAGGTAACTGTATAGTTTTAAAACCAGCAGAGCAAACCCCTGCCTCTATTTTAATATTAATGGAACTCATTGAAGATTTGTTGCCCGCTGGTGTCTTAAATATTATTAATGGTTTTGGTAAAGAAGCTGGTGAAGCTTTAGCTACTAGTAAACGCATCGCTAAAATAGCCTTTACAGGTTCAACCCCTGTGGGTTCGCACATATTAAAATGTGCCGCAGATAGTATTATCCCATCAACGGTAGAGCTCGGTGGAAAATCACCTAATATTTTCTTTAATGATGTGATGGATTTTGAAGATGAGTTTTTAAGTAAAGCCATTGAAGGTGCGGTGCTTGCCTATTTTAATCAAGGCGAAGTCTGTACCTGCCCATCTCGTTTATTAGTACAAGAAGATATTTACGATAAATTTATCGAAAAAGTCATTGCACGTTCATTACAAATAAAACGCGGTGATCCGCTTGATACCGAAACTATGGTTGGTGCACAAGCTTCACAACAACAGTTTGATAAAATATTAAAATATATTGATATTGGTAAAAAAGAAGGCGCAGAAGTCTTAATTGGCGGTGAAATAGCTCAAATTGAAGGTGAATACGAAAATGGTTATTACATTCAACCAACCTTGTTAAAAGGAACAAATGATATGCGGGTATTCCAAGAAGAAATTTTTGGCCCCGTTATATCACTGTGTACTTTTAAAGATGAAGCACAAGCGCTTGAAATAGCCAATAGCTCTGAATTTGGTTTAGGAGCAGGCGTATGGACTCGTGATATGAATAAAGCCTATCGCATGGGACGTAAAATACAAGCAGGTCGAGTCTGGACAAACTGCTATCATCTTTACCCTGCTCATGCAGCATTTGGCGGTTATAAAAAATCAGGTGTTGGTCGAGAAACTCATAAAATGGCATTAGAGCATTATCAACAGACTAAAAATATGCTGGTCAGTTACGATCCTAACCCACTAGGCTTTTTCTAAAAAAATAGTCAACAAAGCAGGACAAGTACTTGTCCTGCTTTGTTTTATAATTACAGTACTAAACACCCACCATAATAATACTTACAATGGTATAACAAACTAATGTTAAAGCGCCTGCAAATAAAGAATATGGCAATTGTGTTTTAACGTGCTCTAACAAATTACAACCCGAAGCAATAGCTGATATACAGGTAGTATCTGAAATAGGTGAACAATGATCACCAAACACTCCACCTCCTAAAATAGCCGCAATAACTAATGATGGAGGTAAACCAAGTGTTTGAATAAGTGGAACTCCAATAGGAATAAGAATGGCAAAAGTTCCCCAAGAGGTACCTGTGCTAAACGAAATAACAGCACCCGCTAAAAACAACATCGGGACAATAAAAACTAAAGGTAGATAATCGCCCACCACCCCAGCAATAAAAACCCCCGTACCTAACTCTTTTAAACTAGCACCTAACGTTAATGAAAACAGCACTATCGTGACTAGAGGTAATAACTCTGACATACCATTAAAACCCACATCAACGAGTTCTTGATGTGTATATCGTTTTGAAAAATAAAGTAAAAAATAAGCAACTACACAAGCTAATACCGTAGCATAAAGTACTGAAGTACCACCACTTCCCTGCGTAAAATCACCATTACCTGTCCAATACATAAAAAAGAACATACTTAAAATCATAGTAGCCAATGGTATCAACATAAAACGTGCTTTCGTTGGTTTTACTAATTCTTCTTGCAATGCGGGGTCATCACTTAATTTATTTAACTCTTTTTCTGCTTGTTTCATCGGACCATAAACTTTATCTGCCACGACAGTATAAAACACTATTAACAAAACAATAATGGCATAAAAATTAAGTGGTATTGTTCCCCAAAGTATCGATGTAGATGTTTGTCCTAATTCATAATTATTCAATAAACCCAGAACATAAGCCCCCCAACCGTTTAATAGTATTAAAATACATACAGGGGCACTCGTTGAATCAATCATAAAGGCTAAACGCGCACGACTCATTTTAAATTTATCAAATAGGCCTCGTGATAAAATACCTGCGGTTAATACGCTTAAATTAGATTCAATAAAAATAACAAGCCCCGTAAAAAAGGTAACACTACCTACTTGACGTCGAGACTTGGCAACCCCTTTATTTATTAAGCGCTCAACTAACGCACTCACTCCACCTGAATTACGTAAATAAGCGAGTAATGTGCCAATTAATAAGCTAAAAATGAGTAAACGCGTGTTGCTAGGTAAACTAAATACCGAAATAATGCGTTCAATGAAACTTATAAAGGCATAAAAAAGTACATTAGAATGTTCTGATTTTTGAAGAACTAATAAAAATTCAGAAGAAAACACCGCCAATAGCAGCGCCATAATCACTTCTTTTTTCCAAATAACGACTACAATGGCGAGCAGTGGTGGTAATACAGTTAACCATTCCATAAATAACAACCTTTTAATTATAATTTTTATCTTTATTTTATATCGCGAATTTAGGTTATAAAAAACTTGAATAGTGTGGTAATTACGAATAAGTTATTCAATATATATTTACTCTACTTTTATAGTTATGAATTCTAATCAAGCTTTTTATTATCGTAACGAGCAGCTTTTTGTTGAAGATATCGCGATTAATGATATTGCTAAACAAATAACAACACCTTTTTATTGTTATTCTAGTCGCGCTATCACTGATAATTTTATTCAATACCAACAAGCATTTGCCAAGCAAGACACTTTAATCTGTTATGCGGTAAAAGCCAACTCTAATCAAGCCATTTTAACCACTTTAGCCAAATTAGGGGCTGGCGCCGATGTTGTTTCATTAGGTGAAATAAAGCGTGCATTAACGGCCAATATTCCCGCCAACAAAATAGTTTTTTCAGGGGTTGCTAAAACGGCAGAAGAAATTGAATTTGCCCTTAAGCAAAATATCTTTCAATTTAATATTGAGTCTGAGCCTGAATTAGAACAAATTAGTACAATAGCAACGCGTTTAAATAAAATAGCAGCGGTATCATTTCGCATAAACCCTGATGTAAATGCTAATACTCACGCTAAAATAACAACGGGTAAAGCTGAAAATAAATTTGGAATACCTATTGATAAAGCGCGCAATATTTACAAAAAAGCGGCAAGTTTACCTAATATAAAAATACAAGGCGTTGACGTGCACATTGGCTCTCAACTCACAGAAATTACACCATTTAAAGAAGCGTTTGCAAAAGTAGCTGAGCTTGTAAATGCACTTAATAGCGATGGTCACACCATTAGTGTTATTGATATTGGTGGCGGTTTAGGTATTGAATATCAAGCGAATGAAAGCATTCCCAAAGTAACAGAATATGCTGAGTTAGCATATCAGCAATTAGCCTCACTTAAGTGTAAAATCATCGTTGAACCGGGACGTTCAATCGTTGGTAATGCAGGTGTTTTAGTGTCCAAAGTGGTTTATGTAAAAAAAGGTGAACAACGCCAATTTTTGATCCTTGATGCGGGTATGAATGATATGATCCGCCCAAGTATGTATGATGCCTACCATGATATTATTCGGGTAAAAAATAGCCCTAATTCTTCTGAGCAAACTTACGATATTGTTGGCCCCGTTTGTGAAACAGGCGATACCTTTGCTAAAGCTAGAAAAATAGCCACTTGTCAACAAGATGATTTAGTCGCGATTAAAAGTTGTGGGGCTTATGGTGCAGTAATGTCCTCAGCGTATAACACTCGATTACCCGCAACTGAAATAATGATTAATCAAAACCAATGGTGCGTGATAAAAGATAGACCAAGCTATGAAGAATATATTAATGCGGATAAAATCCCTGCTTGGCTAGAATAACGGGATAACCGAATAGCTAACTAACCAGTGTATATCTAAGTTTATAGATCTACACTGGTTATTGGTTTTATACCAGTTTCATTAATTAAACAATCTTCACTTCAAATTCAGGCGACGCTTGAACAACACGCTTAACCGTACAAGTATTTGCCGCCGCTAATAACGCCTTGTGATATTTTTTAGGAAAAGACTCGGGTAATTCAACGGATACCGTCAGTTTTTTCTTGTATTTATTTTCAGGATCAATATTTTCATTATCTTGTGATATTTTAATACCATCAGTGCTAATATCACGCGCATCACAAAATTTTCGAATATAAAAAGCCGCGCATAAGGGCATACTTGCTAAAAAGTAATCAAAAGGTTCTGGGTATTCAGCTTTACCACCCGCAGTCACACTTTGATCACTAATAATTTCATGATCACCAAAGCTAGCTTTTAATTGCTGCCCATCAAGCATACTTATTTCTATGTGCATAATTTATTCCCATCACTCATTTATTAAATATAACCATAAGATGAGGTATATGTAATATAAATTCAAGGGCTGAATTATTGTTACTTATAATAAAAAGCCCTTATGTATTATTACAACTTAAGTACCTAGCTTAAACGCGTTAATTCACCATTTTGTACTTTAAACTGATACTGACGCACCATGGCTATAAACGTATCATCTAAATAATAATGATAAACATTACACATATATTGTTAAATTTTTGTAATTAAGCAAGTGAAAGTTATCTTAAAACAATAAATATATTATATCTCAATAAAAAGCATTGCAATTTCATAAAGATATGACATAACTATATTAACATCAATTAACCTTCTATTTTACAAAGGATATAGTTATGAAGGATCAGGGAAAAATCAAACTCTTTATTAATGCAGAAATAGCTAAAGTGTACTCTTTTGCATTTCAACAAAACCAATATCCACTTATTACATCTCTTGAATTGAATTTTTCTACAGAAATTATTCCTGAAAATTCCTACAAAACGTATACAGATTTAAAGCTTGTTTTAACTTCTGATCCAGTAGTGTTTTCCCCTGAAGAATGGCACGTGGACTCACTTGAAGCAGGTCATTCACTTTTATTACAAAAACGACCTCTAAAAATATCAAATGAATATTTAGATGCATTGACTGAGCAAATCGAAATTAATTTGAACTTCACCCTCTATAGTTCTGATGAAGTATTAGCAACACAATCATACCAAACTAATTTACTGCCAAAAAATTTCTGGGGTGGCGAAGAGCGAATGGCTGAGCTATTAGCCGCTTTTTCTACCCCTAACGCAAATTACATATCAGAATTAGTAAAAAAGGCATCCGATGTAATGAAGGCTGCTGGGCATGAATCAAAGTTGGATGGCTACCAATCAGCAACGCGTGAAAGACCCTATTTAATGGCTGCTGCATTGTGGAATATTATTTCCAATGAAACGATTGCTTATGTTACACCACCGACTAGCTTTGCTTATTCAGGACAACGAATTAGATTACCTAGTGATATAAAAAATCATAAAACGGGTGCATGTTTAGATTTGTCCTTATTGTTTGCAGCTTGTCTGGAGCACATAGGCCTCAATTCAATTATTGCGATAACTGACACTCATGCGTGTTGTGGTCTTTGGTTAATCAATGAATGTTTCCCTTTATTGACCAACGATGATTCGATGGATATTAGAAAGCGTGTAGCTTCAAAAGACATAGTGCTATTTGAAACAACATTGGCAACTTCTGATTCACCAATTACCTTTGGTCAAGCTATTGAGTATGCAGATCAGATTATATCTGAGGAATCAGAAGATACATTTGTTTACGCTATAGATTTAACTCAAGCAAGAAAAAGACAAATTAAACCAATTCCGACCATTGGCGAAAGTAGTATTGAAGCAAATAGTAATAAAGCAGAAACTACCATTCAAATTTTACCTGTTGCTCCTGCATTACCACCTGTTAGAAAAGAAGAGCTTCCTGTAGCTGAGACGCCAGATGGAAGAGTCGAACAGTGGCAAAGAAAACTACTTGATCTCACAAAACGAAATAGGCTATTAAATTTATCTAAAACTGCTGTAGCTATTAAATTATTTTGTCCGGACATAGCTTTATTAGAAGATGAATTAGCCTCAAATCAAAGTTTTAATTTTATTACCGCTGGTGATACTCCTTATGCGAATGAAGCACGAGACAAAGAACTGTTCAAATTTAAAGTGGGTAATGATTTACAAGCTGAGTTTGCCAGAGAGCAATTAAAAAGTAATACCTTAATTGCCAATGATTCTTCTAAAAAACTAGAAAGAAATTTACTTTCTTTATACCGAAAATCAAAAACAGATATAGAAGAAGGTGGTTCAAATACACTTTTTCTTGCTGTTGGCATGATAAAATGGAAAGAAACACCTGAAAGCGATAGAACTTATCAGGCACCGCTAATCCTTCTACCTGCTGAGTTAAAACGAAGTAGTGCGCGTTCAAAAATAAAAATTAAGCAACGAGATGGGGAAGAACCTATTTTCAATGCCACATTAATTGAATTTTTACAGAATGATTATGAAGTTGATTTATCTCAATTTAACGAAGCATTACCAACAGATGAAAGTGGTATTGATGTAGATTTGATTTGGTCAGTTGTTAGAGATAAAATCAAAGAAATTAAAGGGTTTGAGGTTGTAGAAGAACTGACTTTAAGTACTTTCTCATTCGCGAAATATTTAATGTGGAAAGATTTAAAAGATAGGGTTAATGATTTAAAGTCTAACCTTTTCGTTAAGCACTTAGTAGAAAACCCTCAAAAAACATATGAACAAGATGTACAATTTAAAGACCAAAATGACATAGATAATACGTTAAAACCTTCTGATGTTTTTGCGCCATTAAATGCTGATAGCTCTCAATTAGTTGCTATTGACGCATCAACAAAAAGCCAAGACTTTGTTTTGGAAGGACCTCCAGGTACAGGCAAGTCAGAAACGATAGCAAATATTATTTGCCATAACCTAGCTAAAGGTAAAAAAGTTCTATTTGTGGCAGAAAAAATGGCCGCATTAAATGTTGTGTATAGCCGCCTTCATAAGATTGGTTTAGATCACTTATGCTTAGAGCTTCATAGTAATAAAGCCAATAAACGAGCAATATTAGAGCAACTGAAAAAATCATGGACTACACGAGAAACGGCCTCTAGTAGTGAATGGGATGAGAATGCAGATAAACTGTTTAACATACGAAAAAGTTTAAATGCATACGTTAATGAACTTCATCAAGAATCAGCTTTAGGCATAACCCCAAGGCAAGCCATATCGAGATATGTTAGGTATAAAGAGATAACAAAAGTAGATCTAGGTTGGGGTCACTCTTATGAAAACTCTCCTGTTGGCTCAAAAGAAGATTTGGACGCTTTATATGAAACAGCTAAAACACTAGGCTTAGCCTTTACAGATATAGAGGATTTAAACCTTTCAGATATTTCTATTGTTCAAAATACTGACTGGTCAAATGCTTGGCAATCAGAATTGATTTCAACCATTAAAACAGTGAGAAACTCATCACAAGTAATGAGCAAACACTTTGGAGAATTGGTTGAGTTATTACAGTTAGCAGATTTAAATGAATACAACGAAAACTATGCAGAAATATATGATTTAGTCACTTTCCTAATTAAACAAAAAAACACCCGATTAAGCTTTATTTATAAGCCAAATGCTATAGATGAGTTAGAAAAACTAAATTCATTAGCAGAATTTAAAGGCGTAATAGATGAACAAGTGAGAAGTTCGAAGTTAACATTCTCACTAGACACAATATCTAGCCATTCTACTTCAGATTGGCTTACATCATTTCAAATAGCACAACAAAAAATTTGGCCGTTGAAATGGTTTGCTAAAAGAAAAATCATAAAAACGTTAAATGCTGTTGGTGTACATGGTGAAATAACACTTGAAGAATTATCATTATTAGATGATATCAATAGTATAGCTAAAAAGGTTTCTGAGAATATTAGTGACTTTGAACAAGATAAAATATGGCAAGGGTGGGATACTTCTGGTGAGCACTTAAGTTCTAAATATCAGGAATCTAAGGGATTGTTTGATATCACCAGAAAAGTAGCAGGAAGGCTCTCCAATCCCTCAGCACTTATTAATAATTTAAATGAGAAAGTTGTAGAAAACTTTGAATTCTACCAGTCATCGGCTCTAGCTATGGCCTGTAATAATTATTCAAAAAGCTATACTGAATTTAAAAATGATATTTATACTTTCATTACTCTAGGAGGGGATGTTCCAGCGGATAAAACTATAGCTGAATTTATCCACTCTTGTGATGAAGTTATTGCCTTAGAACCAAAAATAAATGCTTGGTGTAATTGGCTTGAAGCTAAAAAGGTGGCAAGCAATAAAGGTCTCCATAATGTTATTACATGTTTGGAAGGTCGAGAAATCAAAGGCGAAGATACAGTTCACCAAACAACTAATGCAGTATGTGCTTGGTTAGCGCCTATTCTTATTGACCGCTCTGATGCTTTAAGGACTTTTAGAACATCAAAGCATGAAAATTTGATTGAAGAATTTAGGGATCTTGATGAATTAGTCGCAAAAACTACAGCGGAGTATATTTCTTCGATAGTTGCCTCTGGTACACCTGATCCAAATTCGCCACAATCTCCTGCTGAGTATGGGGTTCTTTCTAGAGAATTTAATAAAAAAAGTAATCATAAACCTATCAGGCAACTGATTAATGAAATGGGTGAAAACTTGCTTCACCTTACACCATGTTTTATGATGTCACCGCTTTCTGTTTCTCAGTTTTTACCTGCTCACTTTAATGCTTTTGATTTAGTAGTTTTTGATGAAGCCTCTCAAATAACAGTATGGGATGCTGTTGGAACTATTGCCAGAGGTAAAAATGTTATTATTGTTGGAGATCCTAAACAGATGCCACCAACCAATTTCTTCTCAAAAGGCAGCACAGATGATTTAACTGATGAAGCCGATCTTGAAAGCATTTTAGATCAGGCATTATCAGCGCGATTACCGCACCATCGTTTAACAGGACATTATCGAAGCCGGCATGAAAGCTTGATTGCTTTTTCAAATAGTCACTATTATGATAATTCCTTAGTGACATTCCCTTGTGCAGAAACTAAAGAAAGTGCTGTTAGCCTACACAAAATAGATGGGTTGTATGCTAAAGGAAAAGAACGAAATAATATTAAAGAAGCGAATGCTGTTGCTGATTATATTGTTGAAAGACTTTCGGATAAATGCAAGAAATATACTATTGGTGTTGTTACGTTAAATTCAGAGCAACAACGGTGCATAGAGGATTGTTTAGATGATCGTAGACGCAAGCATCCGCATCTAGAACCATTCTTTCAAGGTAATAAAAATTACGATCCTATTTTTATTAAAAACCTTGAGTCTGTGCAAGGTGATGAGCGAGATATCATTATTATAAGTCTAGGCTATGGCCCTGTAGAGCCTTTAGCCAAGACAATGAGCATGAATTTTGGACCTCTTAATAAACAAGGTGGAGAAAGACGTCTAAATGTTGCAATTACTAGGGCAACCACTGAAATACATGTATTCGCAAGCTTTGATTATACAATGATCGATTTGAGCCGCACTAGCGCTCTTGCAGTGAAGCACCTTAAATACTTTTTAGAGTACGCAGAAAAAGGCCCTGTAGCATTGCCTGAAACGGCAGAAGCAAACTATGGTGTTGATCAATTTGACAGTTACTTTGAGGAAAGCGTAGCCTTCGCCTTAAGAGAAAAAGGTTGGATAGTACAAACTCAAATAGGCGTCAGTAAATTTAGAATCGATCTCGGTGTTATACATCCTGACAAACCAGGTCAATTTTTGGCCGGAATAGAGTGTGATGGCGCAACTTATCATGGCTCACCTGCCGCAAGGGATAGAGATCGTGTAAGGCATTTAATATTAGAAAATCTTGGTTGGAAATTATTGCGAATATGGTCAACCGATTACTTTATTGATGAAAATTCAATAATTGAACGAATTCATGATCAGCTTAATGAACTATTGGCTTTAGACTTAGCTCAAGAAGAAGACGGGTTAGAAGATATAACTATAATTGAGCCAGAAGAGATCGTAGAAGAAACTAGTCTGACAAGTATTAATCCCGATAAGTATTTCCATGATAGTTACAAAGTGGCTCTAGAAGGTATGGCTAAAGACATTTTACATGAAAAAAGTGCAATTTCTCTGCATGAGTTGGCATCTGACATCGGCTGGAAGCACAATTTAGCAAGAACAACTAAAAAGCAACTCGACCACATTGAATCAATTATTAGCCCTTGGGCGGGAATTATGAAACATCACTCTGGAGAAGTAACCGTATGGAAATCTCCAGATGATATTGAGAATTTGGTGCAGTGGCGTGGTGTAAATGCTTTTGGTATCCCTAGAGAGTGGAATACTATTGCATATCCGGAAAGGCTTGGTTTAGTTCAAGATGCATTAGAAAAGTCGCCTAATGATCCCGTTGATTATATTTTTAACGAGTTCAATTTAAATAGGCGGACTAAGAGCACAATAAATAAATTTGAATCTTGGATTGACGAATATAACTTGTTAACTAGTTAAGGGGCTCAGTTTTAGGAACTCCGACTTAATCAAACAATAAGTCTTATTTATAAAGAACCAGATTCATTAGAATCTGGTTCTTTATATGGCGTAACTTAACCTAATTTAACTCAAACGCGTTAATTCACCATTTTGTACTTTAAATTGATACTGGCGCATCATAGCTAAAAACTCGTCTTTTTTATCATAAAAACTCTGCGTAATAGTACTAACACCGTTAACTTTCGGAGCAATATTATGAAAGGTCATTAGCATTTCATCACTGTTGGCTTCAACAATCACAACACCATGCTCGTTCATACGTGAAAAGACTAAATCATCTTTAACATCATTACGCTGAGTAGCCGTTTTGACTAAGTTATCAAAAAATAGAGGTAATTGCGCAACTTCAGCAGGAATATCGCCAAGTTGCCCTAAAATGTCATTCATACCGTTTTCTAAAAACGAACCAAAGGTGCCTGATGAGATAGAGGATGTGGTGAAATTAAATGATTTTAAGCCACTAACATCACTAGCTTTATGCTCAGTTACATACGAACTATGAACATCCCCCCCTAAAGAAATAACACCAAATTGACTCAATACATTTTCGATAAAACTAGATTTATATTGCGGAAAACCATCCCATTGATCCGCTTCTAAATAAAAACGTTGTTTTAATGGCGTCGGAATAAGTTCTGAATTTAGCACAAATTCTAGCGGTACTAACCCCGAGTCGGCACGAGAGCTTGAAAAATCAAACATTAACGGCGAAAAAGACACTGAACTAGCGAGTATTTTCCACGTACTCGTTGAGGTTGCAAAAGTTTGCGCAATCCAGTTGGTTTGTGCCGCATCAAAACCACCCTGCACTGATTTACCTTGTTGTTGAGCAACAAATTCTTGATAACCCGCGTAAATGTCAAACGTATCTTTAATAACAAAATAGCGACTACCTAAATAATTAAATAGAGACGTTTTACCCATGGTATAAAATGCTAAACCTTGTGCCACACCCGTTTCAGGTAATGCGGGTAATTGTTGAATGGGGTGATCATTTGGCAAACTTGCTTTTGCACCAGCAAGTACTTGATTTAAATAACTCGTCGTTAAATTACCTTGTACTGCGGCAACAGCGCGTTGTTGAGCTTTGGCTAGAGCATCTTGTTGTGGCATTTCAATACGCGCTAATATTTCTTGGGCGTAAAGGCCTGTAAATATCTCTAAAAAAGCACTTTTATACGGCGCAAAAGGTGCATCATCTATATTAATATAAGGTGACATTTGCTCGACAACACCATCAACTTGTACTTGTGGCATACCTTTGGCCAATAAAAATCCCGAAAGCGTTGCTTGATCTAATGCAACAGTGGCTGGAAAAGCATCTTCAGGAATTATATGATCGGGGCGATTGGTGCGAAAATCTGTCATTACTAAATGGCAATGCTTACCAAAATGAAAATCACGATAAATACGAGTATTAGGGAACAACATACTGTCATCTATCGTTAATTCGCCAGCACCTAACTCACTTTGTGTATGCGGTTGTTCATGATCTATCGGCATATATTCAAAATACGCCATTTCTGAATTCTTTTTGCGTTGCGTTTGTTGTTCGTTATCTGCACCATCTAAATAGGTGGCTCTATCACTCCAACTATCGTCTGAAAATTCATGATCATCCCAAATAGCAATCATGGGAAAACGCTCGTGAATTTTTTGCATTATTTCATCACTACGATAGGTTTTATAAAGTTGGCGATAATTATCTAAGCTATTGGCTGCTTGGCTTTTTTTATCTCCAACGCCAATAGTTAATGCGCCCTCACTATCCGTAAAGGCAATAGAACGATCTTCTGTACTCTGTTGAAATAACGCATCCCCTGTTGTTTCGTATATATAATCACCTAAGTGAACAACAAAGTCTAAATCGTCATTTTCTAAAATAGAAAGATAGGTATTATAATAACGGCCAATATAATCTTGACATGATACATAAGCAAATTTAACTGCGACATCGCTATCAACTGTTGGTGCCGTTTTGGTTCGACCTGTATGACTAATGTAATGAATATTATTGGCTTGATACACAAAACGATAATAATAAAATTGTCCAGAATTTAGCTCAGTTACGCGCACTTTTAAACAATGATCAGACTCTGTACTGGTGGTAAATGTTTCTTCAACTACTAAGTTTTTAAATTGCTCATCATTCGCGACTTGTAAAATAACGTCTACGTCGGCTGCACTACCCGTATCAATACGTGTCCATAAAATGACGGAATCGGGTTTAGGATCACCTGAAACTACCGATTGAGGAAAAAACTGACTACCATCTTTAAAGGTAATCGTACTTGGTACCATTTCAACTGCACCATCGGTGTTATCTGTTGTGTTACCACACCCCACCAACATACTAGTGGCAACTACGCCAGCACTAACAGCTACGGTTCTTAAAAATTTACGACGTGTATATTGCATTTTGCTTCCTTATTTTTTGATTTTATTTTTACAATCTATTTGCTCTTTGGGTTATACCTAGCTAACTATTTATTTTAATTGATAATTATTACAACAGCGTGAACATAAAAGTAATGTTAGTACTGCCTTTAAAAGGAGTTGTAAATAACTTTCCCTACAACATTTTTATTCCCCATTTTATTCTGGATAACCCGTTATTTTTTTTATACTTTTATAAAGGGGTTTTAACTGCCGATACATTTTTAAATACACTTGCTCAAATAATTGTTGATAAAGTTCAACGTGCTTTTGCTCAGGGTTAAAAGTTTTTACGGTACGCGTCATGGTGTTAACGGCTTGTTTATAATCTTCAAAGTAGCCTAAGCCCACAGCAACATTAATCGCAGCGCCTAAACCTGAAGTTTCAAAAGTATGAGGT